>JBDNEZ010000194.1:0-9769 GCA_041690095.1 Anderseniella sp. | reverse complement strand
GTTGTTGCGGCACGGCGTGCGTCTGCCCGTCTGCGACGCTTGCGCGGTTCTGTTGCAAGGGGTTCGTTCATGCGTCAATTGCCTCCCTGGCAGCTGCGGGGATGTCATCATCTGCGGCGACCTGCTCCATCAACCAGTCTTCGAACGCTTTCACCTTCGGCAGCAGTCGGTCGGTTCCACGACAGGCAAATGTCCACCAGTGACGGTGCGGCACACCCAGATCAATCGGTTGTACCAGCCGTCCGGACGCAAGCTCGTCACGTGCATAAGGACCTATGGTCATGGCAATGCCCTGACCTGCAATGGCAGCCTCCTGCGCCAGCAGATAACTGTCGAAGGTGAGTGTGCTGGACAATTTCGTTTCGCCAAGACCGGCGGCCTTCAGCCACAACCGCCAGTCTTCTTCCGCCGAATAGACAAACAGCAGCTTGTGCCGCAACAGATCCTGCGGTGTGCAGATGGTTCCCGCGCGTGCCAGATAATCCGGCGAGCAGACCGGTTTCAGATGTGACCGGAACAGGTTTCGATAATAGTGATCATCGTTGCGTTTGCGCGCCAGAATGATGGCCACGTCTGCATTGTCAGCGTCATAGTCCCAGTGGAAATAAGATGTCGACAGCCGCACCCGCATATTGGGATGGCGCCGCTCAAAATCATGCAGCCGCGGCAGCAGCCATTTCATCGCAACAGTGACATAGACCTGCACCGTCAACTCGTTTCCGGATGCGCGCGGCCGTATCACCTGGGTCTGGCTTTCAATCTGATCGAATGCCTCACGAACAGCCGGGAAATAGATCAGCCCCGGGCCCGACAGTTCCGCGCGTTTGCCATCGCGTGAAAACAAGTCAACACCAAGAACACCCTCCAGCGCCTTGATCTGGTGGCTGATGGCTGACCTGGTGAGGCCGAGTTCGTCAGCAGCCCGGCGGAAACTACCCAGTCGCGCAGCTGCTTCAAAAGCCGTGAGCGCGCGCAAGGGGGGCAGGTTTCGCTTGGTCACGTCAATTCACCCTGTTGGCGCTATTGATGGTCAGTGTTGGCAATATTGACCTGAAACGGCTGGATATCAACAAAAAAGCACACCAGTATGGTGAAAATTACTCAACATGAAATGAGAACTATGCGCTTTGCAAGACTCGCAGAAACCAGCACAATCGAACTTGCAATAACAACTGGTCCAGTTGAGGAAACCCGGTAATGTCAGTAGCCGAAGATATCACCCGCCGCCGCGGCGGACGCGAAGCCCGCATAGCGATGCGCTCGCGCGCCATTCCTGTTGACAAGGCGGCCGTTCGCCCGGGCATGACTGGCGGACGATACAAACCGCTCAGCCAGGGCGACGTGGAAAAAATCCATGCCGCAGCGCTGACGCTGCTTGAAACGGTGGGTATCGGAAACTCAATCGCGTCCTGCATCGAACTGATGACCGAGAAGGGTTGTACGCTTGGCGACGATGGCCGGTTGCGGTTTCCACGGGCCCTGATCGAAGACACGCTGACAATATGTGCCCGGCGGTTTCCGCTGTTTGCCCGCGACCCCAAATACGATCTCGAACCGTGGGGCTCGAAGGTCCATTTTGGCACCGCCGGTGCGGCAGTGCACATTGTCGAACCCGAAACGGAAACTTACCGCGATTCACTATTGGTCGACCTGTATGATGCTGCCCGCATCGTCGACAATTGCGAGCACATTCATTTTTTCCAGCGTCCTGTAGTTGCCCGTGACATGATCGAGCCGCGCGACCTTGATGTGAACACGCTGTATGCCTGTCTTGCAGGCACATCCAAACACATCGGCACGTCCATGGTCGAACCCGATCATGTGCGTGAATGTCTCGAGATGCTGCATGTGGTTGCCGGCAGCGAGGCCAAATGGCGCGAACGGCCATTCGTCAGCCAGTCAAACTGCTTTGTGGTTCCGCCGATGAAGTGGGCGGAAGATGCCTGCCGCTGCCTGGAAGTGGCAGTGCGCGGCGGCATGCCGGTACTGTTGCTGTCGGCTGCCCAGGCAGGTGCGACTTCGCCTGCAGCGCTGGCTGGAACCGTTGTGCAGGCAGTGGCGGAATGCCTTGCCGGCCTGGCCTATGTAAATGCAGTACAACCGGGGGCCTATGCAATATGGGGGCCATGGCCGTTTGTATCCGACTTGCGCACAGGGGCCATGTCGGGCGGGTCCGGCGAACAGGCTCTGATTTCTTCAGCGTGTGCCCAGATGGGCCAGTTCTATGATTTAACCACCGGCTCTGCCGCCGGCATGGCCGACAGCAAACTGCCGGATATGCAGGCGGGCTGCGAACACGGGGTCAACGCGGCGTTAACTGCCATGTCAGGTGTCAACCTGCTTTATGAGGCTGCGGGCATGCATGCATCGCTGCTGGGGTTTTGTCTGGAGAGCATTCTGATCGACAATGACATGCTTGGCGCGGTCAATCGCAATGTGCGTGGCATTGAAGTGAATGACGCGACCTTGTCCATTGATGTGATCACCGAAGTCTGCACCCAGGGGCCAGGCCACTATCTTGGATCGGGACAGACACTTGACCTGATGCAGAAGGACTATGTCTACCCGGAAGTCGGCAACCGGATGAGCCCGAAAGAGTGGAACGAGGCAAAAAAGCCGGATGTGGTCAAAGTGGCTGCGGCGCGCAAGGACAAGATACTGTCAGGCTATTTTCCTGATTACCTGCCGGCAGATATTGATGAGCAACTGCGCGCCAACCATGACATCAAGCTGGATCGTGCCCTGATGCAACCGGACCACCCGCGCTTTGCCTGACGTGCGTCAAGACGGCGTTGCAATAGAGGCTCGCATTCGTGCAGAGCGCTTTGAGGTGTTGGGGTGGCTGGACGACGCTGCCAGGGTCGATTTCGCAGGCCAGTCGCTGGTGCTCATCGGTAATGCCGGACCTGCAATGTTTGCCCGGTTTGCGTCTGAACGCGACTCGGCGCGTGATCTCATGGACCATTGGACACAGGACGTCCTCACACCACTTGCCAACGAACTTGAGGCGCGTGTCGTGTTTCCGTTCGACACACCGCATCCGCCGTTTCTGACCTGGGCACGGGCAGCAGGCGCTGGTCACCCATCGCCTTTGGGCATGAATATTCATCCGGAATTCGGCCTGTGGCATGCTTACCGAGCAGCCTTCCTGTTTGACGAGGCAATTGCAGTTCCACCCGCACATGAGACGAAGTCACCATGCGAAACCTGCATGGACAAGCCTTGCTTGGCAACCTGCCCGGTAAGTGCCTTTTCAGCCGGCGGCGGCTATGATGTTCCTGCCTGCGTAACCCATCTGGGCGCAAGTGAAGGCGAACGCTGCCGGAGTGGCGGCTGTATGGCCCGCAATGCCTGTCCGGTGGGTCTTGAGTATTTCTACTCGCCAGACCAGACCGGCTTCCATATGGTGGCTTTCATGAAAGCGCGCGGTGTCGATCCCGCGACAATCGGGTAGATCTGCGAAGTCTCGAAGGAAGCTCTTCCATGTATGCACACATCAAGACCAGGCTCGACAATGGTGAACTGGTCATTCTGGACGGCGGAACCGGAACCGACATTCAGCGCCGTGGCGTGAAAATGGACTCCGACGTGTGGTGTGCCGAAGCAAATCGCACTCACCCGGAAGTGGTGCGCGCAGTGCATGATGATTACATCAGGGTCGGAGCAGACGTCATAACGGCCAATACCTATGCATCGGCACCGTTGATGTTCAACGCGCATGGACGCGATGCCGAGCTGATCGAGACCGATACCATCGCCATGCGGGTGGCGCGTGAAGCGGCAGACGCTGCAGACCGTCCGGTATGCGTGGCGGGCTCCATATCGGTCATGCGCCCGATCGCTAAAGGCACCGACGATTTCGATCCGAACTTCCACTGGGACGACGACACCGTACGCCGCCTGTTCGACGCCAAGGCTGCCAACCTGAAGGCCTGCGGTGCCGACCTGCTGATCATGGAAATGATGCGCGATACGAAGTTTTCAAGCTGGGCAGTGGAAGCTGCCGTCAATACCGGCCTGCCCGTATGGGTCGGGATCGCGGTGGAGCGCACTGGCGACGGTGAGCTGGCTGGCGTCAATCATCCCGATCAATTGCTCGAACCGGTTGTCAGGGAACTGACCCGCTTCAAGCCGGATGCCTGTCTGATCATGCACTCGCCGATCGACAGCATACTGGAAGGACTGGAGATCATTTCCGCCAACTGGTCGGGCCCGACCGGCGCGTACCCCGAAGCCGGTGAATTCGCGATGCCGGATTGGCAATTCGTCGACATTGCACCGGCAGACTTTGCTGTCGCCGCACAAGGCTGGCGCGAGGCAGGCGCTCAGATAATCGGCGGCTGCTGCGGCGTCACACCAGACCATATTGCAGCACTTTCAACCCTGAGGTCCCGATGAGCGCATCACACAAGGCAAGCTGTCTGTGCGGCAGTGTAAAGTTTGAGGTAAAAGGTGACCTGCGCGACGTCGTGGCGTGTCACTGCATCCAGTGCCGCAAGCAGACCGGCACCTATATGAGTGCCACCGGCTGTGCCGATGATGCATTGCATATGAATTCGACAGACGGTCTGGCCTGGTACGAGTCCACGCCCGGCTACAGGCGCGGGTTTTGTGCAACCTGCGGATCAACCCTGTTCTGGAAGGCTGACGGATCAGACCGTATTGCGATTGCTGCAGGGGCGTTTGATACACCTCTGGGCGTACCGCTCAGGGGGCATATCTACTGCGACTTTGCCGGAGACTATTACGAAATTGCCGGCGGCGACTATCGAGAACCGCTGAGTGACCACTTTCTCACTGCCAAGCCTGAAGGCTGATCCGCTCTAATAGCCCTTCAATTCGCCATTGATCACGTAGCGCAGTATATTAACCACCTGGGCCGGTGTCTCGGTAACCGCGAGTGCTGCTGCATCCACTTCCTTGAGCGCATGCTGGTGATCGGCCCCGTGCATGATGATAACCGGCTTGCCGAGCGCGGAGGCATAGCCTGCATCAAAAGCTGCGTTCCATTGCTTGTACTTTTCGCCGAAGCGCACCACGACAACATCTGCCTTTTCGATCAGGGTGCGGGTGCGGATGGCGTTGATGTTGGCGCCCTTGTTGTCATGCCAGAACTTGTTCGGCTCTTCGCCCAAAATTGCAACACCGCAATCATCGGATGCCGGGTGATTGGTTACGGGAGCAGAAAAGCTGACCGGCAGCCCGGCTGCCTTGGTGCCCGCTTCAAGTTCCTCGCGCCAGTTGGTGTGGATTTCGCCCGACAGATAAACATTCCAGGTCATGTGGTTCGGCCTTCATCGTTGAATTGCAATTTGAACACGGTATAGCGGCCCTGCCCCAATTCACGAAACCGCATGGTGGATTTGTTGCAACACGACCAACGCTCAAGCTGTCTCAAGCTTCGCCATATCTGCAGCCAGATCGCCATACCCGGTGAACCGGTATTCGTATGCGAGTTGCAGCTTTTCTGCTGCCGCCCTGGCCATTTCCTGCAAGCTCTTGTCTTCGGTCTGCGCCAGATAGACCACCTTTGTATAATTGGAAAACATCATGTCGCGCAGTTCAGGGTGTGCGTCCATGCCGAAGCCCTGCCAGACCAGCTTGTCAAAATGCCGTGCCAGATAGTCGGTCAGGTAAAACGCAGTGATTTCATCATCCTGGTGCGCCGCCCACTTGTCATTGCCGGAGAAGAATGAATAGCAGTGCGGCCCGGCAATACGTTTCACACCTTCTTCTTCGATGACCCTGTCGAGCAGTCCACCGGTGCCGCAATCGCCATAGGCAATGAAAATTTCGCGGTAGCGCTGCGTTGCGCGCGCCTTGTGGATGGCATCACGCACACCACCGGGGATCTTGTCCGGTGTATTGTGCCAGATGGCCGGCAGACACTGAATATCCAGATGCGACCAGCGGTTGATCTCGACCAGCGCCACCATCTCACGCGCCAGGGCTCCGCAGGCAATGATCAGTACATCGCCGGACGTCTTGCGGAACTCAAATTTTTCTTCCGGGCCATGCTGTTTCATGGCACCCAGTATAGGCCTGGTTGAACGAACCTGCGATGCCGAAAACGACAAACGCCGCCGAAAAACCCCGGCGGCGTTCGTCCAATACTGGCGAGATCAGGCTGGTGAATTAGTAACCGCGGCGGCGCATACAGCGATCCCAGCGCCATGTGTGCCGGCCAAAGCGGCGGGCACACCGGCGCGCCGAGCGGCGATAATGGCGGCCACCGCGATATTCATCGTCATAGTAGCCGTGCCCATGAGCAGCACCGATTGCGCCAATGGCGGCCACTGTGCCGACACCAGCCCAGAAGGCACCATGCTTGGAGATTGCCTGTGCAGGAGAGGCCATTGAAACGGCGATGCTGATGGCGGCGACAGCTGCGATTGCTGTGTTGCGAATTGTGGTCATTGGTCTGTTTCCTCGATCTTGATTTTTTTGCTCTGTTTCGTGTCAATCACGTTGATGTCACGAAAGATGACAGAAGTGTAATCAAGCTGATGTGCAATTTCTCACAAACCGGGAAGTTGAGCGTGATTTTCCCATCCGCAAGACACTAGGCGGCACAAAAAACGCCTGCAACCAAGAAGTTGCAGGCGCCTCCATTTAAAAATCAGACAGGAAACGTCAGGTCAGGCGGTCACCTGATTGTGCTTGCGCGCCATGAAATCCTTGGCGGTTTCAACTGCAACGGCGGCATCGCGGCAATAGGCATCCGCACCGATGGCGGCAGCGAATTCCTCATTCAGAGGCGCGCCGCCGACCAGCACGATATAATCATCGCGCATGCCCTTTTCCTTCAGTGTGTCGATGACGACTTTCATGTAGGGCATTGTAGTCGTCAACAGAGCCGACATGCCGAGGATGTCCGGCTGATGCTCTTCAATGGCTGCCAGATATTTCTCGACCGGATTATTGATGCCAATATTGATGACCTCAAAGCCTGCACCTTCCATCATCATGGAAACGAGGTTCTTGCCGATATCGTGAATGTCGCCCTTGACGGTGCCGATCACCATTTTGCCGACGCGCGGCGCACCGGTTTCAGCCAGCAACGGCTTGAGAATGAACATACCCGCTTTCATGGCGTTGGCGGCGAGCAGAACTTCCGGCACGAACAGTATGCCGTCGCGAAAGTCGATACCGACAATACGCATGCCTTCAACCAGGGCCTCGGTCAAAACCTTGTACGGTGTCCAGCCACGCTCCAGCAGGATGTGGACGGCCTCCTCGATCTCTTCCTTGAGACCGTCATAGAGGTCGTCGCGTATCTGCTGGGTAAGCTCTTCATCATCCAGAGACCGCAGGTCCAGATCGTCTTCTTCAGTCATCATCTTCTCCACAAGAGGCATTATGCGCCTGACGCGATGACACAGTGATAACCGTTAATGAAACAGGCCTGCGCATGAGCGAGCGACAAGATGCTGTCTGATTGCGACTGTCGCAGGGCAAATTAACGACGCTTGGTTGACTAAGCGCCAGACACAGCGCATTTTTGGCCAAACAATCTCTCCTCCCCGACCCAAACTCAATCAGGATTATCATGACCGGATTTTCTGTTGCTGGCGTCCGCGCCCAATTCCCCGCACTTTCCATTACGGATAACGACAAGCCACGCATTTACCTGGACAATCCCGCCGGCACCCAGGTATCGCAGCACGTTATCGACCGCGCCACCCGCGCCATGATCGAACAGAACGCAAATCTGGGTGGCGCATTTGTCACTTCACAAATGGCACAGGCTCTTGTCGAAGAGGCTCATGCAGCAGCCGCGCAATTCTATAACGCTCCGTCAGCCAACGATATCATCTACGGGGCCAACATGACCACCATGACACTGGCCATGTCGCGCAATCTGCAAAAGACCCTGAATATCAGCGAAGGTGACGAGATCGTTCTGTCACGCATGGACCATGATGCCAACGTAGCACCCTGGCTGCTGGTGGCAGCAGACACGGGCGCAACGGTAAAATGGCTCGAATTTGATACGCAGACCTTTGAATTTCCCGACGACGCCCTCGACAAGGTGCTGAGTGACAAGACGAGGATTGTCGCTGTTGGTTATGCATCGAACTGTACCGGCACCATCAATGACGTAAAATCGATGTGCGCCAAAGCGCGCGACGCCGGTGCGATCAGCTATGTGGACGCAGTACAATTTGCCCCGCACGGGATTATCGATGTGCAGGACATTGGCTGCGACTTCCTGGTGTCGTCTGCCTACAAATTCTTCGGTCCGCATCAGGGCATCATGTACGGGCGCAGTGACGTGCTGGAATCACTGTTCTCCTACCAGGTGCGACCGGCTCTTGAATATGGCGCGCCCGGTAAATTCGAAACCGGTACGGCGCCCCGGGAAACGCTGGCTGCATCGCTTGGGGCCATCGAGTACATCGCCTCACTGGATGACGGTTATATCGGATTGCCGCTGTCGCGCAGCCGCATTGCATCCGGGATGCGCGCCGCCATGGGCCACGAAATGACGCTGACCAGGCAATTGATTGCCGGCCTGTCTTCCATCAAGGGCGTCAAGGTACGCGGCATTACCTCGGACAACGCCCTGGCGCGACGGGTGCCGACCGTGTCCATCACCATGAACGGCAAAAACCCCGAAGACGTGGCCGGATCACTGGCAAAGGACAATATCTTCCTCTGGTCCGGGCACAATTACGCACTGGAGCCGATCCATCACATGGACCTGATGAAAGACGGCGGCGTACTGCGCATCGGCCTGGCGCACTACAACACGGCAGACGAAGTGGATACGTTCCTGGAACGGCTGGAGGGGTTGGATTAAAGCTGACCAGCATTTTCATATAATGTCGGTGTGTGTCCCTACGGCATGTTGCGCTCAATAGGGTTCATTTGACCGCGTTTTCGGGTCTGCTGACAAGACATGCTTGTCGCCGTGGCCTGGGTTGACCACAAGACGAGCAAAACGATGCTCAGCGGGCGTGAAAACGCGGCCTGTAGATCAACATGGGTTCAACTGAAGCCATGTTGATCCATCACTTTGCATGCGATCAGGTTAATTATTTTTGGTTGAACAACCAAAAATAATTAACCTGATCTGTGGGCCAAATCCATCCATCCGGTGCGTTGCGATGCTTGCCCGATGCAGAAGCATCGCGGTGCGCACCGCGCCTGCCAGGGTGAACGGATTTGACTCCATCAAATTGAACCCTATTGAGCGCAACACACTTTAGTCCATGTACCAACCGTGGCTGACAACCAGGGATTGTCCGGTCAGCGCATTGGTCGGGAATGCCGCAAATACGTGGGCGATTTCGGCGACGTCCTCGACTGTGGTGAACTCCTTGTCCACGGTCTCGCCGAGCATGACGTTTTCGATGACTTCCTTCTCGGTTATCCCTAGGTCTCTCGCCTGTTCGGGTATCTGTTTCTCGACCAGCGGTGTTTTAACAAAGCCGGGACAGATGACGTTGGCCCGCACGCCGTGGGCCGCGCCTTCCTTGGCAATCACGCGCGCCAGACCAAGCAAACCGTGTTTCGCCGTCACATAGGCTGACTTGAGCGCAGATGCCTCTTTCGAATGCACCGACCCCATGAATATGATAGACCCGCTGCCGTTCTTGTACATATGCGGCAGACACGCCTTTGAGGTCAGGAACGCGCCGTCCAGATGGATTGCCAGCAGCTTCTTCCAGTCTTCAAACGGGAAGTCCTCGATCTTGTGAACGATCTGAATGCCGGCATTGGAGATCAGCACATCGACACCGCCCCAGCGCTTGACCACTTCTGC
>JBDNEZ010000193.1:0-5952 GCA_041690095.1 Anderseniella sp. | reverse complement strand
GTAACTTTCTATAAAAAACGTTTCGAGTGCAAATTTATGGGAATTTTGTGCAAATCACTATATCTAGCATGTGTTTGAATAACGAGGGGCTCCACAGTGAAAATCACTTCTCTCAATATACCGGAAGTGCTTGTGCTAGAACCACAGAAGTTTGGTGACGACCGGGGGTACTTTTCAGAAGTTTTCAACCAGAAACAATTGATCCAGGCAGGCGCAGACCTGGACTGGGTGCAGGACAACCATGCAATGTCGCGGGATGCAGGCACTTTGCGCGGGCTCCATTTCCAGCTCCCGCCGCATGCCCAATCGAAGCTGGTTCGCGTGGTGCGCGGCTCCATTTTCGATGTGGCGGTTGACATACGAAAGGGATCCCCGACCTACGGAGAATGGGTATCTGCAACAATCAGTGCAAAAGCATGGAACCAGATTCTCATACCGGCAGGATTTGCACATGGCTATCTGACGCTCGAACCAGCCACGGAAGTTCTGTACAAGGTTGACAATTACTATGCGCCTGATGCTGATAAAGGCTTGCTCTGGAGCGATCCGGATATTGCAATTGACTGGCCGTTGACACCAACAAGTCCGGTTCTGTCCGACAAGGACCGAAATCTGCCTCGATTGACCAATATCGCGTCACCATTCGACTATGAGGCATGACAATATGAAGGTGCTTGTAACCGGCGGTTGCGGCTTTATCGGTTCCGCCCTGATCAGGCACATCATCAGGCACAGCACTGCGCAGGTTGTAAATGTCGACAAGCTGACCTACGCGGCCACACCGGAGGCCCTGGAGGATTGTTCAAGCAATGGACGCTACGTTCATGAGCAGGCCGACATTGCCGATGAAGCCGCCATGGAGAGAGTTTTCGCAATTCACAAACCTGACGGTGTCATTCATCTGGCAGCCGAAAGCCATGTCGACCGCTCGATTGATGGTCCCGGCATCTTTGTCACCACGAATGTGCTTGGCACCTACACCGTGCTCAACCGGTCGCTGGCGCACTGGAAAGGTCTATCAGGAGACGCCGGCAGGCATTTCAGGTTCCATCATGTTTCCACTGACGAGGTGTACGGTTCATTGTCGGAGACTGATCCCGCGTTCAGCGAACAAACACCTTATTCGCCACGTTCACCCTATTCCGCTTCAAAGGCGGCCTCGGACCATCTGGTTCAGGCCTGGCATGAAACCTACGGTCTCCCGATGGTCATGACGAACTGCTCAAACAACTATGGCTTGTGGCAGTTTCCCGAAAAGCTCATTCCCGTCATTATACTGAACGCCGTCCAGGGCAAGGAACTGCCGGTGTACGGCGCAGGTGACAACATCCGCGACTGGCTGCATGTCGAAGATCACGCGGTTGCCCTGTGGCAGGTATTCAGACAGGGGCGCAACGGTGAAAAGTACAATATCGGCGGCAACGCGGAACGGCGCAACATCGATGTTGTTCACACGATCTGCGACATACTCGATGAAATCGGAGCAACACCTGGAAGCGGATCGTGCCGGGACCAGATCAAATTCGTGACTGATAGGCCCGGCCACGACCATCGTTACGCAATCGACTCCGGCAAGATCCGGCGCGAACTGCACTGGACGCCGTCATATACGTTTGAGCGCGGACTTGAAGAAACTGTCGCCTGGTATCTGCACAATCAGAAGTGGTGGCAGGACATTCACGCCCGCAAGTATGATGGAAAACGCCTTGGAGCATCCGTCTAGTGCCGAACATCGTTCTGATTGGAAAAACCGGCCAGGTTGCAACGGAAGTCCAGGCTGCCGAGCTGCCGGCGGACTGGACGCTGACGGTGCTTGGACGTGCGGAACTTGACCTTGTAAACACAGGTCTGATCAAGTCGGTTCTGACGAATGCCGAACCGGCCGTGATTGTCAATGCGGCCGCCTACACAGCAGTCGACAAGGCAGAAGACGAGGCAGACCTAGCCCATCAGATCAATGGCACGGCAGTGGGCGAGATCGCTCACGTTGCACACACGCTGAGCATTCCGTTGGTGCACATCTCTACAGACTATGTGTTCGACGGGCACGCCACTGCCCCCTGGCGCGAGACGGACAGGACAAACCCGCTTGGCGCGTACGGGCGATCCAAGCTGCTGGGCGAAAATCTCATTGCCCAAAGCGGTGCAAGAGCGGTCATTTTGCGCACGTCCTGGGTGTTCAGCAGTCACGGTAGCAATTTTGTCAAGACCATGCTGCGTCTGGCGGCAAGCCGTGACACACTTGATGTTGTTGCAGACCAGCAGGGCGGCCCGACTGCAGCGTGCGACATTGCATCGACAATCATCGAGATCGCAGTCCGGCTCCACCAAGGTGCGCCGGGCACGGGCCTCTATCACTTCAGTGGAGCGCCTGCCACGACATGGGCTGATTTTGCGGAAACCATTTTTGAGCAGGCTACGCTTTTGTCAAAGCGACCGGTGATTCACAGGATTACCACGGCAGAGTATCCTGCACCGGCTCGCAGGCCAGCGCACGCGGTCATGGACTGCACCCGGCTGGAAAACGACTACAGCATCACGCAGCCCGACTGGCGCTCGTCTCTTCAAATCGTACTGCAACAACTGAAAGTGGCTTGATATGACATATGGGGGAACCAGGGGCATCATCATGGCGGGCGGGAGTGGTTCACGACTGCATCCATTGACGTTGCCGACCAGCAAACAGCTACTGCCGGTATATGACAAGCCGATGATCTATTACCCGCTTTCAACACTGATGCTGGCCGGCATCCGGGACATACTTGTTATTACCACACCAGATGACGCACCGGGGTTTCATCGGTTGTTCGCGAATGCTGCGCAGTGGGGCATCAACCTTCAGTTTGCCGTGCAACCCTCGCCTGACGGGCTTGCGCAGGCCTTTCTCATCGGTGAGGAATTCATTGGTGACGAGCAGTGCGCGCTGATCCTCGGAGACAATATCTTTTACGGTTATGGATTCTCACAACTATTGCGTGAAGCAAGGGAGCGAACCGCCGGTGCCACGATTTTCGGCTATCACGTGCCCGATCCGGAGCGTTACGGCGTGGTCGAGTTCAATGATGCAGGCCAGGCAATTTCCATCGAAGAAAAACCGCAAAAACCAAAATCACATCATGCTGTGACCGGGCTGTATTTCTATGATCGGCATGTGGTCGAGATAGCCAAGGCTGTGAAACCATCGCGGCGTGGCGAACTTGAGATAACAGATGTCAACACGGAGTATCTGGAACGCAAAACGTTGAATGTCCAGCAGCTCGGGCGTGGTTTTGCGTGGTTCGATACCGGCACCCCGGACTCCCTGCTTGAGGCTGCGCATTTTGTCCAGACCATCGAAAAGCGGCAGGGTCTGCGCATGGCGTGTCCGGAAGAGGTTGCCTGGAGGAATGGCTGGATAGACGATGCGCAACTGGGAGAACTTGCAACTTGCCTAGGCAAGAGCCCTTATGGTCAGTATCTCGCAGCCATCATGAAAGACTAACGCAAGTCCGCCAAAGCTGCATTTTATGGCAACGGGTCTTGCAACCGGACGGTCGTGGATGTCCTGAAGATGCGGGCAAACCTGATTGCTGCCTGGTCCTGAATTCGCATGTATCGAGCTAAAGCGCGCGGCATCTGCAGCAGGGGCACCCGGATTAGCGTCTGCCTGTCCGCTTCGTCTGCAACCCGATAACCGGCAATGTCGTGCGGGCGCTCCCGCACCGAGACACCGTACTTGCGCAGGATCTCGCTCTGCTTTGCGGCAGGATCAACACCTATCGAGTGCAAGTAGCGATAGAATGTGCCGTCGGCCACGTCTATGCGCTTTGAGTGACGCATTTTTATGGCATCAACGATGCCGATCCGGCTGCCTTTCAGAAGGGTCGGCCAGGCGAAGTCCAGACCATAACTTGAGATGCTTTCTGAAAAAGTCGGAAGTACCTCTCGCAAAGCCGCGCGCGAAAAATACGGCGCCATGACTTCAACAAAGGAGGTTTCGCGACACACAAAAGTTCTGCTGGCAAATGTCACGGGCCAGGAAGAGTAAGAATTGCTGGTTAGCGCGGCTTGTGCCAGGTCAAATTGCATCGCGCTGGCAAATCGTAGAAGGCGATCTATGCCACCTGGTTCGAACTCAACATCGCCATCGATGAACACGAAGCCATCATACTTGTCTGCAAGGTCACACTTCGTAATAAACTTCTTCGCAGAGTCAAACTTGGAAAGTCCACCAGTGAGGACATAGTCCGCCCTTTCCGGCAATCTGTCATCAGGGTGTGGTTTTACGTGATAGCGGGCCGCGATGTCGAAGCAACGAGGTTTTGCGCTGGGCACAGTCGTTAGGCACGATGGATCAGAAGATTCTGCAGCATATACAAGATACTTCCTGGGCTCTGATTCAGGCCTTGGCTTTTTGAATAGCTCGATCTCGTCTTGATTACACCAAGTTTGATTTTCAAACTGCATGCTGCGTATGGTTTCCGATGATTTTCATGGTATGGATTTCGATTCGGAAGTAGTTCTCATCTATTACTTGCCAACTTTGACCACTTGATGATTGTTTAATTCGGAAAAATCATTCCATATCGTCTAAAATGAGACTTCAGTCTGGGGAATGTGCAAGTAAATGGGTATGAGACAGGTTTTTACGTACTCATTCTACAATTCAAGGAAATATCATGGCAGCAAAAAAGCCGCACAAGTACGAGTATGATGTCGATATGAACAGCGATGTTGCTGCCGCTCGTGTTTTGCGCATGGTCAAACCGGGATCAAAGGTCCTGGAGATCGGAGCAGGGCCCGGATCAATAACGCGTCGGTTATCAGGCACGCTTGAGTGGGATGTGGTTGCTCTGGAGATAGATCCCTTAGCCTTGAAGAAGCTCGAGTCGTTTGCGCGCAAGGTTTACAATCTCGACCTCAATAACTCGACCTGGCAGCAAGTCCTTTTGAAAACGGAAGGTAGGTTCGACTATGTCATTGCGGCAGATGTACTCGAACATGTTTATGATCCCTGGACGACATTGTCAGCGATGAAATCACTGCTGAATGACACTGGCTCGGTAATTCTGTCACTACCTCATGTTGGTCATGCCGCAGTTGTATGCTGTCTGTTGGATGAAGATTTCGAATATCGTGAATGGGGTCTGCTTGATAAAACCCACATTCGCTTCTTCGGTATAAAGAATGTTCAGGAGCTTTATGAGAAGCAAGGAATGTCGATCGAGCAAGCCGAGTTTGTGGTGCGCACTCCTGAAATGACGGAGTTTATTTATCGCTGGCAACGGTTGCCCAATTACGTCAAACGGGCGGTGCAGCGTAGTCGTTTCTGTCATGTTTACCAGGTTGTTAGTCGAGCGGTTCCGAGCGAGCGGGCTAAGACCAAGATTGAACTCATGACTCTGGATGTTCCGCCGCCAACCAAAGAGGCGGAGAGATACTGGAAAGATTTGTTTGCAGCGATGGAGTCCTCCACGGTCGAGGATTCACGCTTGACAATTTATCCAGGAGACAATGCAGAAGGCTACTCGTTTCCCTCGCCATTACTGGGCAAGATGAGATAAAGAAATGAGTAAAAACAAATCGCAACGATCGGGAAGCAATGCCGGTAATGTGAAGCTCATTGCGTTTTACCTCACGCAGTTCCATCCCATCCCGGAAAACGACCAATGGTGGGGCAAAGGGTTCACGGAGTGGACCAATTCAACCAAGGCTATCCCTCTGTTTGAGGGCCACTACCAACCTCATTTTCCAGCAGATATGGGTTTCTATGACCTGAGACTTCGCGAAACCAGACATCAACAGATCGAGTTGGCCAAGTCATATGGGATCGATGGGTTTTGTTATTACTATTACTGGTTTTCAGGAAAACGTCTGCTTGAGCGTCCGCTGGATGACATGCTGGTCGATCCTGAAAGCGACATGCCATTCTGTCTTTGCTGGGCCAATGAAAACTGGACAAGAAGATGGGAT
>JBDNEZ010000192.1:0-9098 GCA_041690095.1 Anderseniella sp. | reverse complement strand
GAATTGCCCTGCCATTAGACACTTTAATCATGTGCCCCGGCAACAATTGACCAGTCGTGGTTCTGACAAATTCCCTGCACTGGTCGCAACACGGTGAGTGGTCGTCATCATTGGTTGAAGTGTTGTCACGTTTGCAGCGTGGCCGGATCACACCGGTGTTTGTCTGCTGCTTCAGGAGCCACAAAGCTGACCGTTTTTAATGTGCTGCAGAAATTCATGGTCCGGCAGGCTGACCCCGGTTAAAGCATGCTTCACTTAGATAGAAGCGTTTGATGGAATCAAATCAGTTCATTCGGCTAGGCGCAAAGTGAAGCGCGATGTGGTGCATCGGGCAAGCTTTGCAACAACGCCGATGGGCTGATTTGGTCCACCGAAGGCCGGTTTTCTGCGCCCGCTGGACTGCGTTACGGCCCCTTGTGGTCAACCAGACCACGGCGGGAACCGTGCCTTGCCAGCAAACGCAGAAAACCGGTCAAACGTTTCTATCTAAGTGAAGCATGCTCTAACTCACCTGTCTCAACAGCAAGTAGAGCACACCTGCCAGTAGGGCGCTTGCCGGCACGGTGATAACCCATGCTGCTACAATCGTCATGAAATGGGACCTGCGCACCAGCTTGCGGTAGACAATCTCGTCCTCGCTGCGTTCATCAACCTGGATTTGCATCAACTTGCCATTGCCGCCCTTGTTTGCCAGGTAGTTGCGTCTGCGCTTTGAGTGAGTTGTGTAATATTCGCGCAGGAAGCCCACGCCAAATACCCCGCCCACGGCAATGTGTGTGGAACTGACCGGCAGCCCGAGTGTGGACGCGATCAGCACAGTGATGGCCGCTGAAAGCGCCACGCAGAATGCCCGCATCGGGTTCATTTTGGTGATTTGTTCGCCGACCATCTTGATGAGCTTCGGGCCATACAGAAACAACCCCAGGCTGATACCGAAGGCGCCGATCATCATGATCCACAAAGGGATGC
Organism: Anderseniella sp.; assembly: GCA_041690095.1. GTDB lineage: Bacteria > Pseudomonadota > Alphaproteobacteria > Rhizobiales > Aestuariivirgaceae > Anderseniella. The sequence continues at coordinate 8,129 of JBDNEZ010000192.1, read as the reverse complement.
CAACGTCAGCGTCGACCGAACCGGACTGTATCGTGTGCAGGATTGCTGCAAGCGGGCCAACCGCGTTGGCAACATCATTGGCGCCATGCGCGAACGATAACAGCATGGCGGAGAAGATCAGCGGAATGTGAAACAGTTTTCGCAAGGACTGATTGCGGTTTTCCATACCTTTGGATTGAGCACGGATCACCGGGCGCAATACCACAACGGAAATAATGAACACTGCCACACCCAGCAGCGCAACAACGCTGAATTCGGGGTTCCACACTTTTTTCAGGCCCTTTGTGACCAGATAACAGCTGAATGCGGCGAGCATGAGCGACACCAGCAGCGGCACCCACTTGCGTGCAGCGGCGATCTTGTCTTCCTGATAAATGATATTGGACTTGATGAACCACAAAAACAGGGCGGCGATGCCGCCGCCCATCATAGGCGAAATGACCCAGCTTGCTGCAATCGCGCCGATCACTCCCCAGTTCACCACCCCGATACCGGCTGCTGCAACGCCGGCACCCAGTACGCCACCGACAACAGCATGGGTGGTGGATACCGGCGCCCCGAGCCAGGTCGCCAGATTTACCCACATGGCACACGACATGAGCGCTGCCATCATGGCCCACACGAAGGTGTTTGCATCGCCGACCTGTTGCGGATCAATTATGCCCTTGGAGATGGTTGAAACAACATCACCGCCGGCCATAATCGCGCCGGCACTCTCAAAAATCGCGGCAATCACCAATGCTGCCATCAGCGACATGGCCTTGGAGCCCACTGCCGGGCCGACATTGTTGGCCACATCGTTGGCACCAATGTTCAGCGCCATGTAACCGCCGACGATGGCGGCCGCAACGATCAGCGCGCTGTTTGGATTCTCTCCGGAAAGCGTAGCGGCCAGCAACCCGGCACAGGCCAGAAATACGATCGCCAGGCCGGGTGCCAGCAACTGCATGGACAGCGCTCTGGATGCTGTCTCCATGCTGGACAGTTTTGACAGGTCCTTGTCGAGCGATGTCTTGCGCAACTGTGCCGCAGTTGGTCCTGAATGTTCACTCTTGGCCATGTTCGGTCCACTGGTCTGTGAGGGTTTTGTGACTATCAAATACTGCGTGGCGACACCATCTTCCGGCACAAGTTATGCCCGCCAAATATCAGTTCCATCTTAGTGAAACATGCTCTATCCGGGCACACCTTCGGATTCCAGTCTAATCAGCACATTTCTCAGGCCGCTGTCATCCACTCGTTGCGCTGCCTCGCCTATGGCGAGCCACTCGATTGACCGCTGGCCGCGTTCGGGAAAATGTTTCGCCTGCTTCGGGTTCATCAGCAGGTAAACATCCATGCGGACCGGGAGTCCAATGCCGGGGTCAACTTGCTTGGAGGCCGTGTAGCTGGCATAAAGATGCGGGTGCATGTCCCCGGTCAGACCGGCTTCTTCCCAGGCCTCTTTGGCGGCTAATTCGATATGGCTGAGGTCGGGTTCCGGCCATCCCTTGGGGATAATCCACCTACCGACGCCGCGAGACGTGATCACACAGACTTCCAGCGACCCATTATTTGTGCGGCACGGCAGGGCACTGATTTGCAAGGCGGTGTTGCGGGCAGAAAACATCTGCCCGGCTTTGGAAATCCAGCCCTTGATTGTTTTGTAGTCCATTGGCCACTATCACTCTATGAAGCCGGAACACGTTGTCCAATTATATAGGGTCAGCGTGATTCGTGCTGTTGTTGGTGCAGTTCCTTTGGTATTATAACGCAATATATGGGTTTTTGCCTGTTGCGGTTGAAAAGCATAAATATGATCGTTTCCAAAGTGATATGAGTGCCCGCATGAACCTGCGCCCAAACATCAAGACAATGCATTCGGTGTGCCCGCATGACTGCCCGTCCACCTGTGCCCTCGAGGTCGAGGTGCTGGACGCTGATACCATTGGCCGGGTCAGAGGCGCCAGGGACAATCCCTATACAGCCGGAGTGATCTGCGAGAAGGTTGGCCGTTATGCCGAGCGAATCCATCACCCGGACAGGCTGCTGCATCCGCTGAAGCGAAAGGGTTCACGCGGGTCCGGTGAATGGCAGCAATTGTCGTGGGCCGACGCGCTCGACGAGGTTGCTGCAGCAATGTTGAGCGCTGAAGCAAAGCACGGGCCGGAAGCTGTATGGCCGTATTATTACGCTGGCACCATGGGCCTGGTGATGCGAGATGGAATGAACCGCCTGCGGCATGTGAAAAAATATTCCGGCATGTACGACACAATCTGCACAGCGCTGCCGGTTGCAGGTTATACAGCGGGTACCGGCAGCCTTTCAGGCACCAGTTCAAGCGAGATCGCCAAATCGGATCTGGTGGTTTTGTGGGGCACCAATCCGGTCAACACGCAAATCAACGTGATGAGCCATGCTGCTGCGGCCAGAAAGGCCCGCGGCACGAAAATCGCTGTGGTCGATATTTATGAAACCGGCACTGTCAAACAGGCCGATATCGGCCTGGTGATCCGGCCCGGTACCGATGGTGCGCTGGCCTGTGCCGTCATGCATGTCGCGTTTCGCGATGGTCACGCCGATCGTGCCTATATGGAAAAATACACCGATGATCCGATCGGTCTCGAAGCGCACCTGAAAACCAGGACGCCGGAATGGGCCGCATCGATCACCGGATTGAGCGTGGCGGAAATCGAAGCGTTTGCTGCCGTCATCGGTCGGACCAAGGCAACCTATTTCCGCCTGGGCTATGGTTTTGCCAGATCGCGCAACGGCTCGGCCAACATGCATGCGGTCACCAGCATTGCTGCGGTGATGGGTCATTGGCAATATGAAGGCGGCGGTGCGCTGCACTCGAATTCCGGTATTTACAAGTGGAACAAGACGATGATCGAGGGCCTTGATGTCTTTGATCGCGAAGTTCGCATGCTGGATCAGTGCCGCATTGGCGCTGTGCTCAACAATGACCCGTATGATCTGCAGGGCGGGCCGCCGGTGACGGTGTTATTCACGCAAAACACCAATCCGGTTACCGTAGCGCCGGATCAGAATGCGGTGAAACAGGGCTTTGCACGCGATGACCTGTTCATCTGCGTGCACGAACAGTTCATGACCGAAACTGCAGAGCTGGCGGATATCGTGCTGCCGGCCACCATGTTTATGGAACATGACGATATCTACCAGGGCAGTGGTCATCAGTTCATCCAGCTCGGGCCCAAACTGATCAACGCGCCGGGTGAGTGTCGCAGCAATCATCAGGTGATTTGCGACCTCGCCGGCAGGGTCGGCGCCGATCATGCCGGTTTCCAGATGTCTGAACGCCAGTTGATTGACTGGACGCTGGAGCAGTCCGGGCGCCTGCGGATCGATGAGTTGGAAGCCGCCGGATGGTGTGATGTTCAACCCGAGTTCGATCAGGCTCACTTTCTGAACGGGTTTGGCTATCCGGATGGCAAGTACCGGTTCAAGCCCGATTGGCCAGCCATGCGGCACAGGTCACATGTCCGCGCAGTGGGACCGGTTCACGATATGCCGATGTTTCCAGACTATTGGGAGGCGATCAAGGCGGTGGATGCGGCACATCCGTTCCGGCTGGCCACCAGTCCGGCGCGAACCTTCCTGAATACCACGTTCAACGAAACCCCGGGTTCCATCAAGCGCGAGGGCAGGCCAGAATTGCTGATGCATCCTGCAGACATGGCCGCGAACGGTATTGGGGACGGCCAGAAGGTCACGATCGGTAATGAACTGGGCCAGGTGACGCTGCACGTGCGCCAGTACGACAAGGTCAGGCAGGGTGTGGTGATTTCTGAAGGCATCTGGCCAAACCGCAGTTTTGAAGGCGGGCGCGGCATCAATACTCTTGTTGGCGCAGATCAACCAGCGCCGGTCGGCGGCGGCGCTTTTCATGACAACCATGTCTGGATCAGACACGCCTGACCTTGCGGGTTGATTCAGCAGGTTATCCGGGCCCGGCAAGTCGTTGAAAAGAATCATTTCCCGATATCGAGAATCACGGCATGTTTCGCTCATGATTTTTGTACGCACACGCTCTCCCGTGTTGGAGCTGGTCTGCATGGCAGGCCTGATAGCCGCCGCAACACTGGCCCCGCTGGCAGTTCTGGCTTCAGCACTGAATTAGAATAATTCAGGGCGTGGTTAGTCAACCACGGCGTTCAGGCCTGACGATCATCAATTTATTAGATTAATCTATGCGAGCTCAAGATAGAACTCGGCCATTAAGCGCTGGTTGTACTCCACCAGGTTTTTGTGGGACCGGGCAAAGGTCAGTATTTCACTGTCAAATATCGTAACTCAATTTTGTCAAAGTTTGAATAGTTGATGATAGTTGTCATCTGTGATTCTGGGCCCTCGTTGCCGCTGGCGCACAACTGATCGAAGGGCGCGGCTCGCGGGTGCGGTTCGAGAAGAATGGCGAGGTCGAGACGTTTCACCGCCCGCACCCCGCCAACGCAGCCAAACGCTATCAGGTGCGCGCCGCCCGCGCGTTTCTGCAACGGATCGGAGTAACGCCATGACCAATTCCATGACCTGCAAAGGCTACTCGGCCCGCATCGAGTATGACGACGACGATGGAATCTTTACAGGACGCATTGCCGGTATCCGCGATGGTGTTGGCTTTCATGCGGACACAGTTGAAGCTTTGCGCGCCGCCTTTCTTGAGGCGGTTGAAGACTACATTGTGACCTGCGCAAAGACCGGAAAGCAGCCACAGAAGGCCTTTTCCGGTCAAGTCATGTTCCGTGTTGATCCGGAGGTTCATCGCAAGGCGGCACTTGCCGCCGAGCTGTCAGGCAAGAGCCTGAACCAGTGGGCCGAAGAGGTTTTGGACAGGGCGGCAGGATAGCAGCTTCGAAATACCAATTACTCTGTAAAGGGAAGGGGCTCCATCCCATTACAGTGGCTTTGAGCTATGCCAAGTCGGGATAGAACTCCGCCATCATGCGCTGGTTGTAGTCCACCAGATTCTTTTGCGACCGGGCTTGGGTCAGTATCTCGCTGTCAAATACCGGACACAGACTGCCGGCCACAAAGCTGAACACGGTAGCATCGGCACCGCACGCACGTGGTCCCATCAGATATTTATTGTCGCCCATCACATCTGATAGCGATGTCAATATGCGCCCGGCAAGACGGCAGATATCGGCGCGCGAGTGCCTCGAGATACCCTGTCCCCACATGTTGCGTCTTACCTGTCTGCGCACCATCCGCACTACAAGACCGCGCATCGGCGCCGGGATCATGTCGAAGAAGTTACGGGGTCCGCGATCAAAGTTCTCGTCGATGGCCCAGCGCTCATGCATGATGGCGAAATACAGGCTTTCCTCGAGCATTTTTTCCACCGACCAGGCAATGCCGCGTTCGCGCGCGGAAAGCCCCTTGTCAACATTGATGCCGTGCCGGTCTTCCAGGTGAAACCGGATAAAAGTTGTATCCGGCACTATCGTATCCCCATCAATCAGAACCGGCATCTTGCCTTTGGGTGCTTTGCGCACGTCACCGACTTCCGTGCTGTATTCGATACCGGCCAGTTTGAGCAGCATTTCACCCTTCATTGCGAATGCGCTGGAATCCGGCAGACCAAGTGCAGGACCAAACATCTGTATTTTCAACATTATAATCTCCAGACAAGTCGCAAGCAGGTAAATGTTCTCATAATGTTCCAGATTCTGGAGGGTAACTCAAGGCGAATTTCATCCGCCAAATCCCGATATGTGGAATGTGGTCTCAAAATACCGGTCTGAGTGTGCTAGCAAAACAGATAGTCATCTCACCATGTGGAACAGCGATATGTCCAAACCTCTCAACATTCTCATTCTTGGCGCGTCTTATGGCTCCCTGCTCGGGGCGCGTATCGCGTTTGCCGGTCACAACGTCACGCTGGTGTGTTTGCCTGCGGAGGCTGATGCCATCAATGACAAGGGGGCAATCGTGCGCCTGCCGGTGCGCGGACATGATGGCCTGGTGGAAATATGCACAAAAGATGCAGCGGGCGATTTGCGCGCTGCGGGAACCGGGGACGTGGACCCGGCTGCATTTGACCTGATTGGCCTTGCCATGCAGGAACCGCAATACCGGTCTCCCGGCGTGCGTGAGCTGATGTCGGCGGTTGCTGCATGCGGCAAGCCATGCATGTCGATCATGAATATGCCGCCGCTGCCGTTTCTGGCGCGCCTGCCGGCAGTCGATACCCGGCTGATCGAACATTGTTACACTGATGTCAATGTCTGGTCGCAGTTCACCCCGGCTCTGATGACCCTGGCCAGCCCGGATCCGCAGGCCTTCCGGCCACCCGATGAACCGGTCAATGTGTTGCAGGTCGCTCTGCCCACCAATTTCAAGGTTGCAGCGTTTGAAGATGCTGCCCACACCGCCATTCTGGAGCGCCTTGAAGCCGATATCGCGGCCACCCGGATTGACGTGGATGGTGCGTCAGTCGAGCTGCCGGTAAAGCTCAAGGTGCACAAATCGGTGTATGTTCCGCTGGCCAAGTGGGCGATGCTGCTCACCGGCAATTATCGCTGTGTGCAGGCTGATGACGTACGCTCTATCCGCGATGCCGTGCACGAGGATATTGAACTGTCACGCTTAATCTATGACTGGGTCTGCAAGGTCTGCGTGGGTCTGGGGGCAGCAGCGGACGACATGGTGGCGTTCGAAAAATATGCCAATGCAGCAACCGGTCTGGCCAAACCGTCTTCAGCCGCGCGCGCACTGGCTGCCGGAGCCACCAACATCGAGCGTGTGGATGCTGTCGTCAAAGCCCTGGCTGCGGCTCAGGGCATGACTAACCCGCATGTTGATGCGACCGTAGCCAACGTCGATAACTGGTTGGAAAAGAACCGGCAGGCAGCCACCAATACTGGCTAATCGGTGCAGAGCATCGAGAGGTTGGCCGCCTCGTCGTTTGAAAACCCAACCCGCCCATTTTCCAGGCGGATGCGCCCTTCAGCCAGCGCGTTCAACACGGACGGGTAAATCCGGTGTTCCACGCGCAGCACCCGCGCCGCCAGCGTATCGGCATCGTCGCCCGGCATGACCTTGATGACGCCTTGCGCAATGATCGCCCCGGCATCCAGTTCGGCGGATACAAAATGCACCGAGCAGCCGTGAACCCTGACGCCGGCCTGCAAAGCGCGTTCGTGGGTATCCACGCCCTTGAACAGCGGCAGCAGGGAAGGGTGGATATTGATCATGCCGCCGTCCCATTTGGCGATGAATTCGCCTGTCATGATACGCATGAAGCCCGCACACACGACCAGATCGACACTGTTGGCCAGCAAGGCTTCATGTATGGCTGCGTCCAGTGCCTCGCGCGTATCCAGTTGCTTGTGATCCAGCGCAACCGTAGCGACCCCGGCGTGGCGTGCAGTCTGCAGACCCTCGGCGTCGGGCCGGTTTGAGATCACGCAGGCAATCTCATAGGCACAATTTTCAGACCTGGCCGCCTCGATGAGCGCGGCCATGTTGGATCCGCGCCCCGAAATCAGTATGCCTACCTGCTTGCGGGACCTGTCAGCCATTGTCTGCGAATGCCAGTGAGCCGGCAAACTTCACCCTTGCCTGTCGCCCGGTGCGATTGACAATTTCACCCAATCGCACAACCTGTTCACCGGCTGCAGCAAGCGTCAGGATAACATCGTCGGCCCTGGCTTCGCTGACCACGACAATCATGCCGACGCCGCAATTGAATGTGCGCAGCATTTCCTTCTGTGTGATGCCGCCCGTATCGGCCAGCCATCCGAACACCGCCGGCGCGCTGACCCTGGCCAGATTGATGTGTGCGGCACACTCGTCCGGCAGCACACGAGGGATATTCTCCGTGAAGCCACCACCGGTAATGTGCGCCAGCGCCTTGATGCCGCTGTGCGCCTGCAAAGCCGCCATGATGGATTTTACATAGATTCGGGTCGGCGCAAGCAAGGCTTCACCCAGCGTCTGCGAACTGTCGAAGGGTGCTTTTTTCTTGTAGCTGGCACCGCTCAGTCCAACGATCTTGCGGATCAGCGAATAGCCGTTCGAATGCGGTCCCGATGATGCCAGGCCAAGGATCACGTCTCCGGCGCCGACATTCTTCTTTGGCAATATTTTGCGCCGCTCGACTGCGCCGACTGCAAAACCGGCAAGGT
>JBDNEZ010000191.1:0-8282 GCA_041690095.1 Anderseniella sp. | reverse complement strand
CTTACATTATCTGTGCGACGCCTCGCAGCGGCAGCCCGCTGCTGTGCGACCTTCTGCTTGCCAGCGGTGTTGCAGGAAATCCGCACTCTTTCTTCCGCGCTCATGACTATGCCGAGTGGGCCGAAGAGTTCAATGTGCCGGTCGCGCAATGGTCCGGCTACCAGGATTTTGATCAGGCCTACCTTGACGCTGTTTTGAGCTATGGCACCGGCAACACCTCGGTTTTTGGTATGCGGTTGATGTGGGAAAGTCTCGGGGACCTGTCAAGCCGCCTCGACAGCTTGTTTCCCGGCCAGGCGAGCGACAGTGACCGTTTCACATCCGTATTCGGAACTCCCGTCTACATTCACCTGTCCAGAGGCGACAAGATTGCCCAGGCAGTGTCGCGCCGCATGGCGGAACAGACCGGTTTGTGGCACGTCGATAGTGACGGCAGTGAACGTGAACGGGTCAAGCCGGGGCAGGCTCCAACCTACGATGCCGATGCGCTCATGCAGCTTGTCTCCGAACTGGAAGACCACGATGCCGCGTGGACTCGCTGGTTCGCAAGGCAGGCAGTTGTTCCGCTCTCCATCACCTACGAAACGCTTTCATCCGATCCGCAAGCCACCTTGGCGTTGATATTGTCTGCTCTCGGCCAGGACCCGACCATCGCCGAAACCGTGGAACCTGGAACTGCCAGACTGGCCGATAATAAAAGCCGCGAATGGGCCGCCCGCTTGCGCAGCGAGCGGCGTGGATCAACGAAATAATGCAATGGGTGGCCTCGTCTCGACAACCAAACCGTTATACCAGATCTCAGTAACAGCGACTCATTTCACCGGAGCGATTTTTTGAAACATCACCTTCCAACATAGAAAACCAACAAATCCAGTTGCAGGAACAACAGCACCATGGCTGCATTGGCCGCCCATACCACCGTCAGCAGTCTGGCTGTCAGGCTCCACAGCGTGTCTGGCGGCTGCGAGCACCGCCAGATCGAAATCAGAATCCAGACTGTGTAGGTTGCAAAGATGATCAGCAGCATCTGCTGAATGAAGACGTTTTCATGATACACCGCTAACGCATACAGCGCGATCTGAATCCAGCTTGCAAATATGCCATAAAACCAGAAGGCCACGGAAAGCGGGGCAATGCCCCGCCAAACGCGCAACTCCGGCGCGAAAAATTCTGTAGTGTTGGTCGGTGAACCTTTCTCGGAGTTCATGCGATACACCATGTGCACATTTGCTCTTGCCGGTTACGGCACTTCCTTACAATCATATATTGATCTGCAGGCCGAATAAAACGGAACGGGCAAGTCCGCTCCGGCGCGAAACAAAATACACCCCATTTGGACCGACATGTTTAGTGCGCTTCGGCTCCGCGATAGAGCCTCGCCAGATAGGCACAAAAAGTCACGAGCCAGGCGGCCAGCGCTATCCAGGAAAACGCGGCGGGCAGGAATGTGAGGAATTGAAAATCCATTGCACGGGCCATTTGATGGGTGCTGACCGCGTACATGCCGAGCGGAAACACCGCCCCCCAATAGAGCGGATCGTATTTCAGCGGGAAGCGTTTGTAGATATGTCGCCAAACGCCAAGGATAACCAGCATCGGAATCCACCAGGTTCCGGTCGCCCAGTAAAAAACCGTGAACCCTTTCATGAACGGTACAATGGAATGCAGAAACGGGGCGTCCTCTGAGTTGACAATCAGCAGCGAACCTGCGAGTGTCGAGATCGCCATCGCTCCCATATTGATCCAGTAAGGGGGTGAAAGATCCCCCGGCGAAAACCGGAAAAATGTGTAGCGGTAGAAAATCAGTGACATCATCCAGATGTAAAGCATACCGCCCCACAACCACATTGAAAGAGCCAGAAAATTCAGATCAAGCCGATACGGTTGTTCGGTTTGCACCGCCAACAGGGAAGCCAGCACGGCGATTGATTGTGTCGCTACAACAGCCAACAGCCATGCGCCACTGATGCCCTGGTCCAGCGCAGGCTTGTCCTCTTTGATAGTGAAAGCGGTAAAGATGGTGTAGGTCAGACCGAACCAGAGAAACAGGGCGACAAACCAAAGCGCGAAGCCGGCGACAGTGTTTTGCGCAAGGATCACGAATTGGCTGCCCAGAATACTCGATGCCGCGACCATGGTGAAAAACCCCGGCCCGCGCAAATGGTCGATCATGTCCGCAAAAAACCGCTTCCGGTGGTGCATTATGCGCAGAACTGTCAGCCACCACAGAACCAGATAGGCGACCATACCAACAAGAAACAGCACCCACGCAACCACCGGCAGCATGATCTGATGCGCGGCGAGCGAAACGATACCTGTTGCCATTACCATCCCGAAATAGGCTGGCGAAAGGTTGGCTAATTCCGGGTGCCGTAATCTGTAGAACAAAGACAGTGGTTGCGGCTTTTCCGTCCTGCCAGGCATAACAAATCCACAACTGAACATCGCTTATTCAATGTATGGCATCATGCTGCCAACGTCTCAAGTTCGACGTCAAGCGAAATCGAGCCAGCCTCTACCGCACGGTCCGCTTTGCCGACGTCCATGTCCCTGGTTGAGCCTCACTTGAATATTCGCTCACGTTTTGGGTGCAAACCGCTTTGGATCCCGAATTTGGTTTTGTGCAGCTCCATCCTGCTGGATTGAAGCTGCATTGACACTTTGACCCCATTTGATTCGTGACCAGATTACCTCGTGCAGGAAGTATGAGACAAAACCGGCCATTGATCCGGCAATGGCGATGCCACTGCTGGCTGCAAACGACCCGGTGAACAGAAAACCAATGAGTGTCATCGATAAGAGCCCGGCGATTTGCCAGGTTGCAGACTTGATGATGAGCCTTGTTGTGGTGTCCATGGAGATGTTTCCGTAAAATTATTTGCCCTATCGGTATCGCGGATATCGATGGATTGACATTGGGTAAATTCGCTGCGCAAAATCCTTTTTGGTGATTTTTATCTGCATAGCGGAATAAAATGGACAAGCGCGACCGCTCTACGATCTTCAGAAAACGGCTTTCCGATGCCATGGTCTTCAAGAATGTTTCACGAAGCGCATTGGCCAGAGAAATCCACGTAGATCGTTCGACAATTGGCCAGTTGCTGAAGGACGACTTGCCCCGGCTGCCGAATGCACAATTGGCGGCCGATGCCGCACAGGCTTTGGGAGTGAGCACAGACTGGTTGCTGGGCCTCACAAACCGGCCGGAGACCCCCGGCGACATCGTCGCAGCCGCTATGTCGCTTAGCCCCGCTCAGCGCATTTCGGCAGATGAACAGCTGCTTGAATGGCATCGCGAAGCTGCCGGCTACAAGGTACGTCATGTGCCGGCAACGCTGCCTGATATGCTGAAAACCGGGCGCATGCTGGATTGGGAGTACTCTTCGTTTCGTGATCGACGATTGCCGGAGGCAATCAGCGCCATGCAGGACCAGCTCGAATGGCTGAAATCGGGTGTTTCTGATTATGAGATTGCTTTGCCCATCCACGAAATCGAGGCGTGTGCCGCAGGAACGGCATACTATGCGAACCTGGACAAAAGCCTCCGATTTGAGCAACTGAACCTGATTGCCGATCTTTGTGACGAGATGTTTCCCAGATTGCGCTTGTTCCTGTTTGATGCCCACACCGTATTCAGTTCACCTGTCACCATTTTTGGCCCAAATCTGGCCGTCGTCTATGTGGGGCAATGCTATCTTGCATTTCGTGAAAACGAGCGCGTCAAATCGCTGGCAAGTCACTTTGACTGGCTTGTCCGGGAGGCCACGGTGGACGCGCGCATGGTTCCTGCACATATACGCTCATTGTTGAACGGATAAAGATGCTCCGGTGGCTACCTCAGTCGTGTTTCTCATACACGATAAAAGGCGTTCGTTCGGCGACCTGATCGTAGAGCATCCTTCCCTTGTAGTTGAACTCCTGGGTCATCCAGTAGACGCTGGGGATTCCGGCTGTCTTTGCTGTCTCGTGCACTGCGTTGATCAACGCGCGTCCCACGCCTTGTCCACGGACATCCGGGTCGGCAAACAGGTCCATCAGGTAACAGGTATCTTCAACCGACCATAAAAACCGGTGAAACAGGAAGTGAGCAAGACCGACGGGCTTCCCGTCAATTTCAGCAATCAGCCCCTGAAACTCGCCGGGCTCACTGCTTAAAAGCCGGGAGAAAGCAATTCGGGCCATCTCTTCCGTCACGGAGGTTTCGTAGAAATCGAGATAGGCGGTCCACATCCGGCGCCATTCAACCTGGTCGTCATCGGTCACAGAGCGAATAGTGATGTCAAATGCCATTTTATGGGTCCTGCTGATCTGTCTCACCGCGAGAGTTGCATAAATTCCGCAGTGGTCAAGAGCATCATGCCACGGTGGCCGGTGCGCCCGGGTTGTCATCATCGCTCAGGTGACCAGCGGTTGGCCGCATGGAGCGAGAAGCCGGCTTGGCTTTCGGCAGCAGACTTGATCATATGGACTTGACCGGACAACACTGGAGTTATGAGCACGTGCTGAAGCTTGACCACCTCACCGTCATAGCCCCGACGCTCAGCGAAGGGGTGTCGCATGTCCGAAGGTGCCTCGACCTCGAAGTTCCTTTCGGGACGCGCCACGACTATATGGGCACCCACAATCACCGGCTGCAGCTTGGAAACTCGGTCTATCTCGAGATCGTGGCGCTTGACCCGGACGGTATCGAGCCTGATCGGTCACGCTGGTTTGGTCTCGACAATCAGCAACAGGTCAGATCGGACTGGAACGAAGGCCGCCGGCTGCGCGGCTGGGTTGCCGGCACGGATGCGATCGACACCGTAGTTTCAACCCGCCGCTCGATGTTCGGCGACAAGGTCGCGCTTCCGGCCAGCAACCCGAGTTTCGATTTTACCATCCCCGGGGATGGTTCGCTTCCTCTCGACGGCGCGGCCCCGTCGATCATCGACCACCGGGGCGACCCCACCTCGATGGCCTCAATTCCTGATCTGGGGGCACGCTTGCGTTCGCCCACCCTGGAACATCCCGATCCTGCTGCCATGGAGGAGCTGTATCGCGAACTCTCCATCGATCATCCGCCTGCAATCATCCTGGGCTCCGAAGTCCGCTACCGCGCAAAAATCGAAACACCGACCGGATTGAAGCAACTGACCTGATCCCGGCCGCAGAACCCGCATTACTGATATCAATGGCGCCTGAATTTCCGTACAAAATTGGCCTGCGCAACCTGAACAAATTCATTGACGGTTTAATCTATATCCATTAATCATGATATATGGATTTAAATCAGCCAATCACTTCATTCGCCGCGCTTAGCCAGCAAACACGGCTGGAGGTGTTTCGCCTGCTGATAAAGGCGGGTACAGATGGTCTGTTGGCTGGCGAGTTGGGCGAGAGGCTTGGCGTCAGGCAAAACACCATGTCTGCCAATTTGACCGTGCTGCTCAACGCAGGGCTTGTTCGCAATGAACGACAGGGCAGGACAATTCGCTACTTTGCAGATTTTGACGCTGTGCGAGGGCTTCTCGCTTTCCTGATGGAAGACTGTTGTGGCGGTCGCTCCGAACTTTGCAAGCCGATCATTGATGAAATTGTGTGTGCTTGTTGAGGAGAAAGCCATGAGCAACCCCGTCCGAAAAGTGCTGCTCTTGTGTACTGGCGACTCTGCTCGTTTCTTGTCGGGCCGGCACCCCACAGAAAACTGAATGACGTTGGCAAATGTACGAGTTCATAAAATGAGTATTCCACACGAAATGCACCATGATCAGAGCGCGCCATCAGGCATTGGTATGTTTGAAAAATGGCTGTCTTTATGGGTCGCCTTGTCCATAGCGCTTGGCGTTTTTCTTGGACAGATATTGCCGGAAGCGTTCCAGGTACTTGCTGTTCTCGAATACGCACATGTGAACCTGGTCGTTGCTGTTCTGATCTGGGCGATGGTTTATCCGATGATGGTGTCAGTAGATTTCGGCAGCATCAGGCACGTTGCTGACCAGCCGAAGGGCTTACTGATAACCCTGGTTGTCAACTGGCTGATCAAGCCATTCACCATGGCGGCGCTTGGCGTGTTGTTTTTCAAATATCTTTTCGCCGGTCTGATCAATTCCGCCGATGCGGATTCATATATCGCCGGATTGATTCTGCTCGGCGCCGCGCCGTGCACGGCAATGGTCTTTGTGTGGTCTCAATTGACCCGCGGCGATGCCAATTATACCCTGGTTCAGGTCAGTGTGAATGATCTGATAATGATCTTTGCCTATGCTCCGATTGTTGCCCTGCTGCTGGGTGTCACCGACATTCCGGTGCCCTGGGATACCCTGGTATTCAGTGTTGTACTTTACGTAGTGGTGCCTCTGGTTGCCGGTGCATTGACGCGCCAGGCTCTGATACGAGGCAAACGCGCAGATACTGCAGTTTCAGAATTTACCGCCAGACTGAAACCGTTTTCGATCATTGGACTGCTGGCGACCGTCGTTTTGCTGTTTGGTTTTCAAGGCAGCGTAATCCTGGCACAGCCTCTGCTGATTGTCCTGATTGCCGTGCCATTGCTCCTTCAGTCCTATGGTATTTTTGCCATAGCCTATGCCGCTGCGTGGGTCATGAAAGTTCCGTTTCGGATTGCCGCTCCCTGCGCGATGATCGGCACATCAAATTTCTTCGAATTGGCGGTCGCTGTCGCAATCGGACTGTTTGGCCTCAACTCCGGCGCTGCGCTTGCCACGGTCGTGGGCGTATTGGTTGAAGTGCCGGTAATGCTGTCGCTTGTGGCGTTTGCAAACCGGACCAAGGCACATTTTCCGGTCTGAACCGGTAACTGACAGAAAGGTTCTCAATGACCATCGTTATTCATCACAACCCCGCATGCGGCACGTCCCGCAATGTTCTGGAGATTATTCGTGGTTTTGCCGGAGAACCGGTCATCATTGAATATCTCAAGGCAGGCTGGACGCGCGAACAGTTGCAGGCTTTGTTCGCCGCTGCAGATTTGACTCCCCGCGATGCGTTGCGGGTAAGCAAATCGCCCGCCGAAGAATTGGGATTGACCAACCTCGCGGTTTCTGACGATACCATCCTCGACGCCATGCTGGAATATCCGGTCCTGGTCAACAGACCGATTGTGTGCACCAGGAAGGGTGTGGCCTTGTGCCGTCCATCCGAACTGGTGTTTTCATTGCTGGATGTCGCGTCAGGCACCAGTTTTACCAAAGCAGACGGAGAAGTTGTTACAGCCCCATGAACGAAAACCTTCCAAACATCAATCACGATCACATTCAGCCCATCAATATCAAGCAACTGGAGCAGCCTGGCGAAGCCTGGCATCCCCCACGGGTTCTGATGCTGTTCGGTTCACTGCGAGAGCGGTCTTATTCAAGGCTGGTGACGGAAGCAGCAGCAGGGATCCTGCGCAACTTTGGTGCAGAGGTGAAAATCTTCGATCCGACGGGTTTGCCGTTGGTAGATGAGGCCCCGGATACCCACGAAAAAGTGCAGGAGCTTCGAAATCTCTCCTTGTGGTCAGAGGCCCATGTCTGGTGTTCGCCGGAACGCCATGGTGCAATTACAGGCATCATGAAAACCCAGATCGACTGGTTGCCGCTTGCCCCCATTGGTGGCGTCCGGCCGACCCAGGGGCGAACCCTGGCTGTAATGCAGGTCTGTGGCGGGTCGCAAAGTTTCAACACTGTCAATCAGATGCGAATTCTGGGTCGCTGGATGCGGATGATTACCATCCCGAACCAGTCTTCGATACCGAGGGCATTCCTGGAATTTGAAGAAGACGGCAGCATGAAGCCATCACCGTATTACAATCGCGTGGTGGACGTGATGGAGGAACTGATGAAGTTCACCGTTCTGACGCGCGGACGGTCCAGCTATCTGGTAGACAGATACTCCGAGCGCGTGGAAACTGCGACAGAACTGTCAGAGCGGGTCAATCTGAAGGCCATCTAGGCCTCGCTCAAGCGCAACATGCTTTGCCTTCATGTTTCAGCGGACAGGCAATCGTTCCGTCGGCCACCGGGAAGAACCCGCAAGCGATTGAATTTGTTTTGTGATTTTGCGGTTTGAAGTATTCGATATTGCAGGAAACCACCGGTTTGGGTGTTGTTTCCTTGCAATTTGATTTTGTGCTTTTGGTGTGATTCACTGGTCCAAATATCGATTTGGAGGGGCCATGAAGCCATCAGAACCAGTCGATACGGGCCAGCACGACATGTTTCGCTCAAGGCTCGACCAGATCATTCACATGGGCCATGAAAAAGTGGTGCTGGCCAACCGGATTGACTGGCAGTTCCTGTCCG
>JBDNEZ010000190.1:0-12646 GCA_041690095.1 Anderseniella sp. | reverse complement strand
GATCGGCAAGTGTTTTGGCCTGCTGTCGAGCTTCGCGCCGAACCACGCCTGCAGCCAGCATGATGTCGCCGAGCGGGCGCGGTTCGCCCGGCGGCAACGGCATGTCCTGCGCGGCAGGAAAAGACAACACATTGGTCGCCCCGATGCGTTGGCGCCAACGCTGATTAAGCTCCGCGACCTCATCGTCGGTTGCCAGTGAGATGGTCAACACAGTGTCCGACAAATCCTTGCCAAGGGCGGCTTCGGTGGCTTGTGCAGCCCTGCCCAGCAGCGCTTCAGGGTCAGACAACTGTTTCCAGGCAGCTTCGTTCACCTCAATTTCGAGTATCACGGTATCCGCGGCTTTGTCGCCGGCTCCCAACCAGCGCGCTCATAGGCATCGACAATCCGTGACACCAATTGATGACGAACAATATCCGATTTATCGAATTTCACCTGTGCGATGCCGTTTACGCCTTTCAGATAATCCAGCGCCTGGGTCAGACCGGACGTCGTTCCGGGCGGCAGATCGACCTGTGTCGGATCACCGGTGATAACCATGCGCGAGCCTTCGCCAAGCCTGGTCAGAAACATTTTCATCTGTTGCGGCGTGGTGTTCTGCGCTTCGTCCAGAATGATGAAGGCGGAGGACAAGGTCCGACCGCGCATGAAGGCCAGGGGGGCAATTTCAATGGTATTGTCGGCCAGACCCTTGATCACGGCTTCCGGCGGCATGACGTCATAAAGCGCGTCGTAAAGCGGTCTGAGGTAAGGATCGACCTTTTCTTTCATGTCACCGGGCAGGAAGCCGAGGCGTTCACCTGCCTCCACGGCCGGACGCGACAGGATGATACGGTCAACCCGCCCGGCCATCAGTTCAGCAGCAGCGCACACAACGGCCAGATATGTCTTGCCGGTACCGGCAGGGCCAACACCGAACACCAACTCGTTTACCGCGATTGCTTCAAGATAGACCTTCTGGCCCGGAGATCTGGCGGTTACTGTTTTGCGCCGGGTCCGGATGGCAACAACTTCAGATGAGCCCCTGGCAACAGCGGCCGGACTCATGGCCATGCGAATCGCGCCTTCAACGTCTCCCCGGTCAAGATCAAGACCTTCCAGGGCGCGCTCGTAAAGTTCCACCAGAACCTGTCTGGCCATTTCGTGGCCTGCTTCAGACCCCCTGATGGCGACCTTGTTGCCGCGTGGCGTGATGTCCACGCCAAGCCGGTCTTCAATCAGCAGCAAATGCTCGTCATGTTCGCCGAAGACCAGCATCAGCAAACGGTTGTCGTCGAAACTCAAGGTTATGCTGCGTTGCGCTGCGTCAGCGGCGGGAGTCTTGCGCGGGGATGCGGGCCTTGGCCGGGCTATGCGTGACGTCAACGGGGCAGATCTCCTGATTCGCAAGTTGTACAGTGAAAGCACATCACATTCAGCCCTTTGCTTCAACCATGTGACCGGTCAAAGAATTCGGTCTGACAGTTTCAATCGCAACCTTTACGGTTTCACCAATAGCATGATCACCTGCATCTATGAAGACGGACTGCAGATAGGGCGAGCGTCCGATCAACTGAGCTTTCTCGCGGCCCGGTTTTTCCAGCAGTATATCGAGCACCCGTCCCTTGCACGCTTCATTGAATGACGCCTGCTGCCCGCCCAGCAACGATTGCAACTCGGCGAGGCGCGCAGTCTTCACGGCTTCCGGCACTTGCTCCGTTTCCGTGGATGCCGGCGTGCCGGGGCGGGGCGAGTATTTGAAAGAATACGCCTGCGCATATGTCACCTGCCGGACCAGGTCCATGGTGGCTGCAAAATCCGCGTCGGTCTCTCCGGGAAAACCGACGATGAAATCCGACGACAGGGCAATATCGGGTCGGACCTGGCGAATCCGGCCGACAAGCTCAATGTATTCGGCAGCAGTGTGTCTGCGGTTCATGGCTTTCAGAATAGCGTCACTGCCGGACTGAACCGGCAAGTGCAGATAAGGCATGAGCTTCGGATTTGAGCCGTGGGCAGCGATCAGTTCATCGTCCATATCGCGCGGATGACTGGTTGTGTAGCGCAACCGTTCAAGACCATCGATTTGCGACAGCGCATTGAGCAGATGACCCAGCGTCCAGTCACGACCGGCAAGCCCGTCGCCATGCCAGGCATTGACGTTTTGCCCGAGCAGCGTGATTTCACGCACGCCCGCGTCCACCAGTTTGCGGGCTTCATTTATAATACGATCAGCGGGACGCGAGAACTCCGCACCGCGAGTATAGGGCACGACGCAAAACGTGCAGAATTTGTCACAACCTTCCTGCACTGTCAGAAACGCCGCGACACCACGCTTGAGCGGTTTTGTCGAGGGTGCATCCAGAACCTCAAACTTCTCATCAACCGGAAGATCGGTTTCGACTATCGCGACCCCGGTCTGGTGATGCCGGTCGAGCAGGTCGGGCAGGCGATGATAGGTTTGCGGGCCAAACACCAGATCAACCACGGGTGCGCGACGAACGATCTCCTCGCCCTCGGCCTGTGCCACGCAGCCGGCAACCGCAATTTTCATGTCCCGCCCGGAGCGCACCTTCAGCTTCCGCAAGCGGCCAAGCTCGGAGTAGACTTTCTCCGCCGCCTTTTCGCGAATATGGCATGTGTTCAAAATGACGAGATCAGCGTCTTCGACCGCCTGTGTGGTCACGTAGCCACGTTCACTCAGTACCTCGCCCATGCGCTCGCTATCATAGACGTTCATCTGACAGCCATAGGTCTTGATGAACACCCTTGATGGTGCGGTTGATCCGGTTTTGTGCGGCGCTTGTGGCATTGCTGAGGTTCCTTGTCGGAAGAGCCTATAGTCGCTCCGAGGTTTGCTGACAATGCAAATGGTCGGCGACACCTGGATCAGGTTGCTGGACTCAAGTGCCATCTTGTTCCACAGACAGACTGGCGGTGATCGCATCGCCTGCCGTGCCATCGTCGTATTTATAGTAGTTCGGACGAACCCCGTTCGGCGCAAAGCCGGCGCTTTCATAGAGCGCATGTGCCGCCTGATTGTCGTGTGCATACTCGATGAATACCTGCTTTGTCCCGGCTTTTCCGGCATGGCGCTGCACAGCTTGCAGCAGCGCGCGGGCCACGCCTCTGCGCCGCATATGCGGCAGCACTGCCAGCGTCAGTATTTCCAGTTCATCAGCTGCTGCGCGCACCAGCACAAACCCGCACGGGCGTTGGTCACCCGCCTCATCCTGCGTCGCCAGCAATGCGGCTGCACCGGGTGTTGCAAGCAAATGTGTCATTGCGTCCATATCCCAGGCATCTTCAAAACACGGTGCGTGTATGGCCGCAAGAAGACCGGCACACTCCATGCCTGCCTGCGTGATCGACAATGCGGTTTCACGATGTTTGACCAAAGGCCGCTGAGCCTTGGCATCGGGCTTGCGCAAATAAAACGGCACAGCCGGCGCACCAGTATCTGCAACCTGGCCTGCAAGCCTGGCAATCATTACCGCATCAGGGATGCTGCTGACACCAGACGCCATCAGGCCTTCGCGGAGTTCAATCAAGCCCGCGCCAGAGCCCACCACCAGACCTGATTTGTCGTTCAGCAACGCGCCGGCCTCGGATACGCCCAGCACCGTTGCCGGGTGCGCCGAATTGCCCTCGGCATCAAAACCTTGCAGATATACTTCACCGCGCCGGGCATCCTGCACCACCCATATGTCTTGTGCAGCCGACACCGCCCGGCAGCTTTCCGCAAGGGCTGCAAACGTCGTGATACCGACCACCGGCACTTTCAACACCAGCGAGAGGCCACGCACAAACGCCAACCCTATACGTACGCCGGTGAACGTTCCCGGGCCGGAACACGCGGCCAGCCGCTCAATGTCTGCAAATGAAATGCCGGCCGACACAACGGCCTCGTGCGCCATGTCCGTCAGGCGCTCGGCATGACCGCGTTGCATCGGTTCACTGATCAGTGACAGAGCCCGGTTGCGGTCTGTGTCAAAAACACAAACCGAACAGGCCGCATGCGCGGTGTCTACACTGAAAACAATCATGGTGCAGGCTCGCCGATGCGCAGCTCAAATTGCAATCCGGTCAGACCGGGCGAACTTCACTCACTTCAGGGATGAAGTGTCGCAGCAGGTTTTCGATGCCGTGCTTGAGTGTTGCAGTGGAACTCGGGCAACCGGCGCATGCGCCTTTCATGTGCAGATAGACAATTCCTTCCTTGAAGCCATGGAAGGTGATATCGCCGCCATCCTGCGCCACGGCCGGACGGACCCGGGTGTCGAGCAGTTCCTTGATGGTAGTGACGATCTGCTGGTCTGCTTCGGCATATTCGCCTTCTGCAGCGACCACATCGGCCTCACCATTGCGAATGACCGGTGCGCCTGACATGAAATGTTCCATGATGGCACCCAGCACAGCCGGCTTGAGATGCTGCCATTCGCTATCATCCTTGGTGACGGTGATGAAATCAGCACCCAGGAAAACCCCCTCGACACCGCTGACGGCGAACAGCTTTTCCGCCAATGGTGAAATGGTCGCTTCGTCGGCCGACCGGAAATCCCTCGGATCGCCGTCTACAACCGGCTTGCCGGGAATAAATTTCAGGGTGCTTGGATTGGGGGTGGCTTCGGTCTGGATAAACATGTCTGTCTGGCTCCTGCGGCGGTGCCTGCTTGTGATCAGCGGTGCCGGATGAATATTACCTACATATATAGATTTTCTGGAATAATTCCAGATTAGCGTGTCAGAATTTTGATCGCGCCAAACCGGAAGGTGGATCAGGATGGCGTTGAAACCGCAAAAATATGCGGGAAAAAGCTCGCCGGACGGGCTGGTGGCCCGTTCAAGAGCTTTGACGCGACAAATTGCAGCGGTTTCATCGTCCGAAGGATAAGATCAATCTGATTCTGTTTGTGAGTTCCTTTGGTATTAGTGCAACCCGGGTTCGATAGAACCTTGTTGTTCCAACACTCTGGAAACAATCAGGTTTATGATTTCTGGCTGATTCATCCAGAAATCATCCTGATCTAACGAACAAACCCCATAATGCGGCGCACATCGGCCATAACCGGCTCTGCAATGGCATTTGCACGGTCTGCTCCGTCTTTCAGGACCGCATCTATGTGATCTTGATGTGCCATCAGTTTGTGCATTTCGGCAGCGATCGGTGACAATTTCTCCACGGCGAGGTCCGCCAAAGCCTGCTTGAGGTCGGAAAACTGGCGCCCGCCAAACTGAGGCAATACCGTTTCAAGGGTAGTGTCCTGAAGTGCGGCAAAAATGCCAAGCAGGTTGGCGGCCTCTGGCCTGCCCTTCAAACTTTCCATCGAATCCGGCAGTGCGTCGGGATCGGTCTTTGCCTTGCGCACCTTCTTGTTGATTGTATCGGCATCATCGGTCAGATTTATGCGTGACAAATCCGACGGATCGGACTTCGACATCTTCTTGTCACCATCGCGCAACGACATGACGCGTGTGGCAGGACCCATGATCAGCGGTTCCGGCAACGGGAAAAACCCCTCGGGATAACCGGCCTCGGCACAGGCGTCGGCCATGTCGATGTTGAATTTCTGGGCAATGTCGCGTGTCAGTTCAAGGTGCTGTTTCTGATCCTCGCCGACCGGAACATGAGTTGCCCGATAGGCCAGTATGTCGGCTGCCATCAGAGTGGGATAGGCATACAGGCCAACCGACGCATTCTCGCGATTCTTGCCGGCCTTGTCCTTGAACTGCGTCATGCGGTTCAACCATCCGACGCGTGCCACACAGTTGAATATCCAGGCAAGTTCGGTGTGAGCCGCCACCTGGCTCTGGTTGAAAACAATGTGCGCAGCCGGATCGATGCCGGACGCGAGGTAGGCAGCCGTGACCTCGCGTGTGCTGCGGGCCAGTTCGGCAGGACCGCCCCACACCGACCTGTCCTGCGTAATCGCGTGCAGATCGACCACGCAATAGATGCACTCATGCGATGACTGCATTTCAACAAAGCGCTTGATGGCACCCAGATAATTGCCCAGATGCAGATTACCGGTTGGCTGTACGCCGGAGAATACGCGTTGACTGGGTTGCGACATTTTTAAAAAGCTCCATTGGATAAGGATGATTTGCTGGATGTTGAACCAGTCAGTTCCTTTGGTATTACTGGGTCGGGTATATGCCGCAATGCGCCCGCGCTGCCAAGCACCATCAGCCCCTGCGCGCAAAAGACTGCTTCAATGCAGACATCTTCAGAGCACCGGTCCACCACACGATCACAAAATACACCGCAGCCCCGATGCCAACCATACCGGCCAGCGTCAACAGGCGCAAAATAAACACAGTATCGGCGCTAAACAGCGAGCTGACAAACTGCATCAGTCCAAGCAGCACGAACCCCATGACCAGACTTGCAGCGATGATCCTGGGAAGCGCTCGGCGCATGCGATCATCCAGCACAAATTCACCGCGTTTCGACAGCGTATAACCCAGCATCAGGGCATTGACCCATGCAGCAGCCGCAGTTGCGAGAGCAACGCCCACATAGGCAATGAACGGGAACAGCGCCAGTGCACCGGCTATGTTGATGACAACCGATGTCAGCGCGAACCACATCGGCGTGCGGGTGTCCTCGCGCGCGAAAAAGGCCGGGGAAAACACCTTGATCATCACGAATGCCGGCAGGCCTGCGGCAAATGCGGCAAGCGCGACCGACGTTGCACGGGCATCATCGGGACCGAATGCACCACGCTCAAACAGCACATGGATAATCGGGTGCGGCATGGCCATCAGGGCAACCGCGGACGGGACCGTGAGAAGCAACGATATTTCGAGCGCCCGGTTCTGACTTGACTGAACACCTGCTGCGTCATCGGCACGAAGCCTGCGCGCCAGTTCCGGCAACAGCACCACGCCAATGGCAATACCAATGACACCCAGGGGAAGCTGATATATGCGATCGGCATAATACAGCCATGACGGCGCGGAATCCTGCAACGATGCGATCATGGTGGAAACCAGCAGGTTGATCTGCGTGATTCCGCCTGCAATCAGGCCCGGTACACCGAGGCTGACCAGACGTCGTACCCCCGGCGTGATGGCCGGCCGCCTCAGTGTCAGGGAAATACCGGCCCGGGTCATGGCGATCCACAGCATGAAAAACTGCAGCAGGCCCGCAGCACTCACCCCCCAAACCAGCGCATAACCGGTTCGAGGTTCACTGCCCCATCCCGACAACAGCACAAAGCCAAGAACCATTATCAGCACGATGTTGAGAATGATCGGAGCGGCAGCGGCAGCGGTAAACCGGTGCAGGGAATTCAGTATGCCGCCAACCAGGGCGACCATCGACATGAAGGTGAGATAGGGAAAGGCGACACGGGTCAGTTGAACCGTCAGGTCGAGCTTTTCCGGATTATCAATGAAGCCGGGAGCCAGAATGTAAATGATCAGCGGCATGGCCAGCATGGCCAGCGCCGACAGCAAGATCAGGAAGGTCAGCAGGACAGCCAGCACTTCTTCGGCAAACCGGGTCGCCGCCGGTTGACCTTCGCCTTCGAGCCGGCGGGCAAACAGCGGAATGAAGGCAGCGTTGAAGGCTCCTTCGGCAAACAGCCTGCGAAACAGGTTTGGAAACCTGAACGCAACCACGAACGCATCGGCGATCAGCCCGGTTCCAATGACGCTGGCCATCAGCACATCGCGAACAAAGCCCAACACCCGACTGATCATGGTCATGGCGGCAACAGTCGAAGCGGATCGTAAAAGGGCCATTGCTATCCATTGTCGGTTTTAGATCGGGTTGACAGATTGGTCTGAATCCATATCTCCGAGACATGGACAACACAGACCCTGCAGTCTTGTAGACAAGCAATTCGGGTACAGCAAGCCGATCACAAACCGCGCGGGTTTCGGCTCATCCTGCGTGGACCATATCCTGACTCTTCGCGGACTCCAGTACGCCCATCAGATTGTCCTCGATGGCTCTCAACCTGGACTTGCTGGTGATCTTCTGACCCATCAGGTCGGTAACATAAAACACGTCAACCGCGCGTTCCCCGAATGTCGTCACCTGTGCGGAGGCTATGTTGAGGTTGAGCCGGAACAGGCTGTCAGTCAGTTTGAACAGCAGGCCCATCCGATCAAGGCCGGCCACCTCGACGACAGTGAACCTGTTTGAGGTATCGTTGGACAGTATGACCTGCGGCTCCACCGTGAAGGCCCTGATGCGGCCTTTTGGCTGGGACGCGATGGCGACAGCCTTGCGCAACTGGATTTCACCGGCAAATGCCTGGCGCATGAGTCCCAGGATGCGATCAATCCTGCGCTGTTCATCGTCAGCGTTTCCAAATTCACGCTGGATCAGAAGCGTGTCCAGCGCCATGCCATCAGTGGTGGTAAAGATTTTTGCGCCAACGATGTCGGCTCCGCCGGCGGCGCAGGCACCAGTCAGCAGGGCAAGCAGCCGTGGATGATCCGGCACATAAACCGTAATCTCGGTAATCGACTTGAAGTTGTCGGTGCGCACGTCAAATGCCACCGCGTTGGCTGCCGTCCCGGCGCGTTGCAGCAATTTCGCATCCATGATCTGATGATCAAGATCAACCGTGTACCAGTAGGCGTCATAATGACGTTCCAGATAGGCTGACACCTGGGCCTTGTCCCAGTCGGACAAGGCGTTGGTCAGCGCTGTCTTGGCGGCTTCGATCCGGTCAGTGCGCGAGATCGAGGTATGACCGCCGGTCAGGTGCGGTTCGGTCTCTGAATATAACGTGCGCAGCAATTGGCCTTTCCAGCCATTCCATACACCGGGCCCGACCGCGCGAATATCAACCACGGTCAGCACCAGCAACAATCGCAAACGCTCCGGGCTTTGAACAATGCCCGCAAAATCAGTGATGGTCTTGTAGTCGGACAGATCGCGCATCTGTGCCGTCTCGCTCATCAACAGGTGATGACGTACCAGCCATTCGACAGTTTCGGTTTCAGACTTGCTCAGGCCAAAACGCGGACACAGCGTTTTGGCAACCCTGGCACCGGCTATGGAATGATCTTCCTTGCGCCCCTTGGCAATATCATGCAGCAGCACCGCAACGTACAGAACGCGCCTGGACACGACGCCCTGAATTATCCCGGTGGACAACGGATGGTCCTGCTTCAACAGACCCTGATCAATTTTTGACAGGATGCCGACGGCACGCAGCAAATGTTCGTCCACCGTGTAGTGGTGGTACATGTTGAACTGCATCAGCGCAGTGATACGGCCGAACTCCAGTATGAAGCGTCCCAGTACGCCGGCTTCGCTCATCTTCCGCAAGACTGCTTCAGGATCGCGCGATCTGGTCAGAATGTCGAGAAACAGCTCATTGGCCGCCGGGTCTGCCCGCATCTGCTTGTCGATTGCCCGCCGGCTGCGGCGAACAAGTCTCAAGGTTGTCGGATGGATGGCCAGATTATTGTGCTCGGCCACCCTGAACAGGCGTATGATCGACACCGGGTCACGCACGAACAGATCTTCGTCCACGGCCTTGATGCGGCCTGCCTCTATCGTGAAAACACCATCATCATCAAGCTTGATCGAGCGTCGGCGAAAGCGCCCGAACAGTTCGCTCATGCTCGGTGCCTGCTTGATGTGCTGGGCTTCAAGCACCGCAGACATGATGCGCGTCAGATCCCCGACATCCTTGGCAACCAGAAAGTAGTGCTTCATGAATCGCTCGACCGATCTCAGGCCGGCGTGGCCTTCATAACCGAGCCTGGCCGCCATCTCGGCCTGCCTGTCGAACCCCAACCTATCATCGCCCCGGCCAGTCATGAAATGCAGGTGACAGCGAACTGCCCATAAAAAATCCTCGCACTTGATGAAGCGGTTCTGTTCCTTGCGGGTGAACAGGCCGGACTTGTAGAGTTCACGCACAGAGCGCGTGCCGTAGACAAATTTGGCGATCCAGAAAAGTGTGTGAAGATCGCGCATGCCGCCCTTGCCATCCTTGACGTCCGGCTCAACCAGATAGCGCGACTCGCCAGCGCGGCGATGGCGCTCATCGCGTTCTTCGAGCTTGTCGGCAGTGAACTGGCGCTGATCGCGGGCCAGGATATCCTTGCCGTAGCGGCTTTGGAGGTCATCAAACAACGGCCGGTGACCGCAGATGAAGCGCGCCTCAAGAACCGAGGTCATGATGGTGGTGTCGGTGCGAACCAGTCGAATGCAGTCATCCACCGATCGCGTGGCATGGCCCACCTTGAAGCCCAGATCCCACAGCATATACAACACATACTCGACAACACTCTCGCCCCAGGCGGTCTGCTTGTAGGGCAACAGGAACAGTAAATCGATGTCCGAGCCCGGCGCCAGCGCGCCACGGCCATAGCCGCCCACCGCGACGAGGGATATGTGTTCCGATGTCGACGGATTGCTGGCGGCATATACAATTGACGAGGCAAACTGGTACAGCGCGGTGATAAGATGGTCCTGCAATGCCGACAGCCGATGGGCGCACTCGCGCCCCTTGCCGGTGTCCATCAGACGGAATTCCTCGGCCTGGCGCGAGTCGTGAATCAGCTGCTTCAGATATTTGAGGGCTGCCGGGCGAAACTCAAGCCCGTCCACGCCATGCTGGCCGGCCAGGTCGGTCAGATGTTGCAGGATGCGATCTGAACAGTACTCGGGCGCACAAACGTCGTTTCTTGCCGGCAAAGGTGCGAGTGACATATCGCGAGGTCCGTTCATTCCAGAGCAATATCCGTCCACGTGGACGGATATTGTTCTCTGACATTTTAGAATTAAGCATCAGCTTAGAATTGAGCATCAGCCCCGTTCATTACCGCATGGTCTAACTGTTGTCGTCAGGGACAGCCAGTTTTTTCAACTGATAGACCAGTTCAAGCGCTTCGCGGGGGCTCAGGTCATCCGGCAGTATCTCATCCAGTTTTGCCAGCAGTTTCGTCGGCCCGCCTGCCGATTTAGCTGCAGGTTTTGCAACCGGAACCGAAAATAACGGCAGATCGTCGATGATGTGACCGCGCGACTGGGCGCGCTCGCTTTCTTCCAGCAGGTGCAGGACTTCTGACGCACGTTCTATGACGCTGACAGGCAACCCCGCCAGCCTGGCGACCTGAATACCGTAAGACCGGTCTGCTGCTCCTGGCGCGACCTCATGCAGAAAGATCACCTCACCGTGCCATTCACGAACTTTCACAGTTGCATTCTTGACGCGATCCAGCTTGCCGGACAAGGCGGTGAGTTCGTGAAAATGCGTGGCAAACAGCGAACGGCAGCGGTTCACCTCATGCAGGTGCTCTACACAGGCCCAGGCAATCGACAGACCGTCATAGGTTGCGGTACCGCGACCGATCTCGTCCAGAATGACCAGGGAGCGCTCGGTTGCCTGGTTGAGGATGGTTGCCGTTTCCACCATCTCCACCATGAAAGTCGAGCGCCCGCGAGCCAGATCATCTGCCGCACCAACCCGGCTGAAGATGCGATCCACGACGCCGATGCGCGCTGACGCGGCGGGCACGAAACTGCCCATCTGGGCCAACAGGGCGATGATGGCGTTCTGCCTGAGAAAGGTCGACTTACCGGCCATGTTGGGGCCCGTCAGCAGGGTGATATGGCGGGTCGGCGCACCGTCATTATCCTGCTCACCAGCCGTCAGCATGCAGTCATTTGGCACAAACGGCGAGCCGGCCTGGCGGCGTTGTGAGGCTTCGACCACCGGATGGCGTCCCGCGCAAATGTCGAAGCAGCGCGATGCATCAACGTGCGGCCTTGCATAATCGTGCCGCATCGCCAGTTCGGCAAGTGCGCAATAGACATCCAGTTGTGCAAGTGCATCCGAGACTGCGTGCAACATGGCGGCGCGGCTGCACGCCTCATCCGCCAGGTTTTCGAAGATCGCAATCTCGATGGCACGCGCCCTGTCGCCCGCCAGTGATATTTTCTGTTCCAGCCCGGTAAGTTCAGTGGTGGTAAAGCGCATGGCATTTGCCATGGTCTGGCGATGAATGAACTCACCGGCATGATCTGCACCGAGCAGTTGCTCGCCGCCTTGCTGGTTCAACTCAATGAAATAACCAAGCATGTTGTTGTGCTTGATCTTGAGGTTCTTCAAGCTGGTCTCTTGCGCATACCGGGTCTGCAGACCGGCGATGACCTTGCGGCTCTCGTCGCGAAGCGCGCGGTTTTCGTCAAGCTCGGTATTGGCGCCTGAGCGGATGAAGCCGCCGTCGCGCGTGGCGGCAGGCAGTTCGTCGGACAGCAGGCGCTCAAGCTGCATGGCAAACTCGGTGTCTGCCAGCAAGAGCGCCTTCCAGATGCCAAGCAGCTTGTCCGGCCAGGGGGCGATGCCGGATCGGTCGTGGTGCGCCCCGGCAAGCCCGGCGCACAACATGATGCCATCCTTCACAGCGGCGAGGTCACGCGGCGAGCCGCGTTTCAGGCTCAACCTGGCAAGCGCCCGATTCATGTCAGGCGCATGCCGCAACACGTCCCTGATGTCACCACATGGCGCTGCATCGGATGTGAGAGCCTCAACGGCGTCATGGCGCGCGATGATCTCGTCGACACCGGTGACAGGTGCCGCCAGCCGGTCAGCCAGCAACCTGCCGCCGGGACCCGTGACCGTCAGATCTATTGAATGCAGCAGGCTGCCATTGCGATTTCCCGACAGGGTTTTGACCAGTTCAAGAT
>JBDNEZ010000189.1:0-8133 GCA_041690095.1 Anderseniella sp. | reverse complement strand
TCTCATTTGCCTGTCCGAAGATCAGGATTGCATCGTGGCCACCCAGACAGGGCGTCAGGTGCTTAACTCGGTGATTGAGTACATCGCGCTTAGAACCCTGCAGTGAACCTGTCCGGTGCCGGCGACACTTCACGCGGGCCGGTCGGGGTTACTTCCAGGATGGAAAGTCCTCGCTCTACCAGCCCGGTCTGGCGGAACCGGAACAGTCCGTTGACGCCTTTGGAACCTTCCGGATTGGTGATGTCCTGGGCGGACACACGGCCATCGGGCGCATTCTTGGTGACGATCACCGCCAGGCTGACTGCATCATAGGCCAGGCTGGCAAGTCTGGGAGGCGTGTTGCCATAGGCTTGTTGATAGCGTCCCGAGAACCGTGCAATCAGGCTGGGCGACACACCGGCATACCAGCCGCCGCTGATCAACTGGACGTTGGATGTGGAGCGTTCGTCCCACAAGCCTGTTCCCAGCATGCGAACTTTGCCCGAAGACACGCCGGCAGCACTTAACCCGTTGCCGGCATTGGCCAGCATGGCGCCGCCTTCCGGCAGGAACAGTCCCTGGATGTCATTGGTGGAATTGGCGATCTTGCCTGCAACCGCTCGACTGGTGCTTTCAACACCGGATGATGACCGCGGATACCTGTCGAGCGCCACGATGCGTGCGCCATTGGCTGCAGCGGCCTGGTTGAGGGCATCTTCTGCCGTGCTGCCATAGGCACTTTGCGGCACCATGGCGGCAATGTTGCGAATATTCTGCTTGGCTGCATAGCGCACCAGGTTGGAGACTTCCTCGCCGGGCAGGAAGCTCATCAGATAGACTCCGTTTCCGGCAACGCCGGCAACAGATGAAAATGCAATAACCGGTACGTTGCGTTGCCGCGCAACAGGAGAAATCGCCTGCACTTCCGCCGACAGCAACGGACCCAGGATTAGTGTGGCGCCTTCATTGAGGGCGGCATTGACCGCTGTGCGTGCACCGTCGGCATTGCCATGGGTGTCCTTGGTAATCAGCTGGATGTTGCGGCTGCCGGAATCAAGCAAGGCAGCTTCTGCCGCGTTCTTGAGGGCTTTGCCGATGGTGGCGGTTTCTTCCGATGCAGACAGCGGCAACAGAAGTGCAACCTTGACAGGCCCGCCGGTTGCAGAGCCGAAGGGCGCGGTTTGCTGGTCTTGTTGCTGGGCGTTGCCGGCCTCCGGCTTGTCGTCGGAGAACAGGCTGCCGACACTGACACCGCCACTGCTGCAGGCAGACACCAGCAGCAGTGTTATCAGCACGGCGGCCAGCGTGACAATCCGGTGTGCAATCGAGTTGCGTCGTGGCAGTACAGTGATCATGATGTCCCCACATCGACCGGGCAAACAGTCGAGACAATATCGGCCCGAACGTCCGCGAACCAGTTTCTAGAATTAGCTTTAGCCATTTTTGTGGCCCGTTTCAAACTTTCACGAGTGTAATCAGTATGCATTCCGACACACCCAACCATAAATATACCATTCAGGGCCATGAATTTAAGGCTCCGCCGCTGGTTGCCGGTCTGCATCTTGTTGCCACTCCGCTGGGAAATCTGGCTGACGTGAGCCTACGGTCTCTGGCGGTTCTGGCTGCAGCAGACATTGTGCTGTGCGAAGATACCCGGATTACCAGCAGGCTGATGCAGCGCTATTCCATTGCAACACGTCTAAAGCCCTATCATGACCATAACGCGGCCAGTGTGCGGCCTTGGTTGCTGGAAAAACTGGGCGCCGGTGCCGCCATCGCATTGGTGTCCGATGCGGGCATGCCGATGGTCTCGGACCCCGGCTACAAACTGGTTCGCGACTGCATTGAGCACCAGATTGCGGTCGATGTAGTGCCCGGTCCCACCGCGCCGGTGACGGCGCTTGCGCTGTCAGGCCTGCCAAGTGACCGGTTTTTGTTTGCGGGCTTTCTGTCTGCCAAGCAGGGTGCAAGGACCCGTCAGTTGCAGGAATTGGCGGCAATACCAGCCACGCTGTTACTGTTTGAAAGCGCGGCAAGAATCAACGCCAGCCTGGCGAGCATTGCCGAGGTGATGGGTAATCGCCCGATTGCGGTGGCCCGCGAAATGACCAAACTGCACCAGGAAGTGTTGCGCGGCGATGCTGCCGGCATATTGGCGCAATTGGCCGGCAGGCCGCCGCTCAAGGGGGAAATCAGCATTGTCATTGGGCCTCCCGATGGTCGAGAGGAACTGTCTGAGGAGGATCTGTCGGCACGGTTGTCGGAATTGTTGCGCGACTATCCGGTCAGCAAGGCCGCAACACTGCTGGCAAAGCAGACCGGTCAGCCCAAGGCGGTGCTGTATGATCTCGCGGTGTCGCTGAAAAAGGCCGGCCCATGACCAGGCCCCCGTCGGCGCGTCGCCGGCAGGCAGAACGCCTTGGCCGGCTGGCCGAGGCCAAGGCCGCCATGATGCTGCGCCTGAAAGGCTACCGGATTTCGGCACAGCGCTGGAAATCGCCGGCAGGTGAAATAGACCTGATTGTCCGGCGCGGCTCTGCGGTGGCCTTCGTGGAGGTCAAGGCACGCAACCACGCCGACGATGCACTGGCCTCGGTGGGGCCGCACCAGCGCCGCCGTATTGTCCGGGCAGCGCATTTCTGGCTGGCAGCCAATCCCGATGCTGCCGGGTGCGATTGCCGCTTTGACATCGTATTGGTGACGCCGTACCAGTGGCCCCGGCACATAGCCAATGCGTTTGCAGAAGATGATCAATAAAAGCCCGGAGTTTGAAAACCCATGACCCTCAAGATTGCAGTTCAGATGGATCCGATTGAGGCAATCGACATTGCAGGTGATTCGACTTTCGCCCTCATGCTGGAAGCACAGGCTCGCGGTCACGAATTGTTTGAATACCATGCCGACACGCTGGCCCTGCGTGCTGGCAAGCTGTCCGCCACCGGCGTGGCTGTTCGCGTGCGTGACGAGGTTGGAAAACATTTCGAGAAAGCCGGAAAACGCACCGTGGCGCTGGAAGACTATGATGCAGTGCTGATGCGGCAGGACCCACCGTTCGACATGAACTACATCACCTACACCCACATGCTGGAGGCCATTCATCCCAAGACGCTGGTGGTCAATGACCCGGCCGAGGTGCGCAACGCGCCTGAAAAACTCTATGTGCTGCAGTACAACGAATTCATTCCGCCGACCCTGATTTCGCGCGATCCGCAGCGCTTGTCGGAATTTCGCGAGGAGTTCGGCGACATCATTCTGAAGCCGCTTTACGGCAATGGCGGCGCCGGGGTGTTTCGGCTGGCGCACGGCGATGAAAACTTTGCCTCGCTGATGGAGATGTTCACCCAGTCATTCCGCGAACCGTTTATCGCCCAGCAATACCTGTCCGATGTGAAACGCGGCGACAAGCGCATCATTCTGGTCGACGGCGAACCGGTGGGCGCCATCAACCGGGTACCGGCTGCCGGTGAAACCCGCTCCAACATGCATGTCGGCGGCAGGCCGGAACCTACGGAACTGACCGATCGTGAGCGCGAAATCTGTACCCGCATCGGGCCCGACCTGAAACGCCGCGGGCTGATTTTTGTCGGCATTGATGTCATTGGCGACTACATGACCGAAATCAACGTCACCTCGCCCACCGGCATTCGCGAGGTCAAGAAATTTGGCGGAGCCGACATCGCAGCCCTGGTCATGGACGCCATCGAAGCCCGCCGCGGGTAGCACTGTTGCCGTACTAATCAATTGGCCAAAGCCTGTCGAGCCGTTGATTTTGTATTTGCGATTTGCCTTGTGACAACGTCCGTCCCAGACTGACTGTCATTTTCAGGACCCAACCAAAACTGCGAGTGTCGCCATGAACCAGCCGATCAATCCGGAACTGCTGCCGAGCGGTAGTCGCGGGGCATTTTCCGTGGACCCGATGACATCGCCCACCTTGCCGTCACGCTATTATACCGATGAAGCCATTTATCGTGACGAGATGGCAATGATCCATCGCAGGTCCTGGTGCTATGTGGGCCACGTCGCAGACGTCGCCGAACCCGGCATGTATTTTACCGATACGGTGGGCGAACAACCCATTCTGGTGGTGCGTGGCCACGACAATGAGATCAGGGCATTCTTCAATGTCTGCCAGCATCGCGGTCACGAATTGCTGAGCGGTGCAGGTCAGCTGAAGCGCAAGGGCATCAGCTGCCCCTATCATGCGTGGTTGTACAAGCTCGACGGCGGGCTTGCCGCAGCACCCATGACCGATGCGGTGTGCGGCTTCGACAAATCGCAGTATTCGCTCAAGCCTGTCCGACTGGCGGTCTCAGCCGGTCTGATTTTCATCAACCTTGACGCAGACGCTGCTCCCTTTGAAACCGAAATGAACGGCTTCGGCGCCAGTATCGAAGATCATTTGCCGCAAGTTGCACACTGGGTTGTCGCTGAGCGGCTGCACTATGACATCAAGGCCAACTGGAAAGTGGTCTACGACAATTTTTCGGAGGCCTATCATATCCCCGTTGCCCACCCGAAACTTGCCCTGGTACTGGAACAGGAAATGGTCGAGTTCCGGGAAGAGAAAAGATGGACCTTCAACCGCTTCAAGAGCAAGCAGGGCTTTCCGGGCCTCGAGCTGGAATACGGCTCACCCTACTATGCCTGGCAGGCATGGCCGCACCTGTGCATGCTGTCGCTGCCGGGGTCCGAAAACCTGATTGTATTGCGCATGGCACCCGATGGAGTAGGCGCGTGTGCCGAACGCGTCGACATCTATACGCCTGCAGGTGAAACCGAGCGCCAGCCCAGGCTGCAGGCAGTGCGCGACCTGTTCATGGACATGTTCAATATCGAGGATATCTCCATTGTCGAAAGCGTCCAGCGCGGCCTGTCATCGATGGGCTATGATCAGGGCCGCTATGTCTGCGACCCCTCAACGTCGTGGTTCTCTGAAATCCAGCTGCACTGGTTTCACATGCAGGTACTGGCCGCCCTGCAGGTCGATCAGCGATAGGGAAATCCAGTTGCTCTATTGGTTGGTGGATTTTGCCAGTCGCCGCAGTTTGGCAACCGCCGTGTCAGAGTTCTCGCCATAGGCAATGGTTCCCTTGAAGTGGCCTTGTCCATCCACAAGAAAGATCGAGGCGGTGTGGTCCATTGTGTAGCCGCCATCATCCAGCGGGGCCTTTTTGAAGTAGACAAACCATGCCTTGGCCAATCGCGCGACTTCCGCAGGGTCACCGGTAACGCCGGTGATCCGGGTGCTGAAATTCTCGATGTAGGAGCGCATGATCTCGGGCGTATCGCGCACAGGATCAACCGAGAAGAAGAAGGCGTTTATATTGTTTCCCTCATCTCCGATCTCGTTCAGCCAGCCCGACAGTTCCAATAGCGTCGTCGGGCAGACTTCCGGACAGTGAGTGAAGCCGAAAAACACCGCAGCAGGCTTGCCCGCAAGCGCGCGCTCAGTGATCGGTTGCCCGGTGTGATCGATGAGCTTGAACGGCGCCCCCATCTGGGTGTTTGCCATCAGCGAACGCTGGGTTCCGCTGAACAGGTGCTGGTATCCAAGCACGCCGGCGACGATCAGGAGCAGGGCGGCAAGCGCCGCCCAACTCACTGTTCTTATGGTTCTGGCCGTGCTCAATTGGAACTCCCGTTCATGGAGTGATCCACGGTTTTGGAATGGTCCATCGCCTTGGACTGGTCCATGCTGTCATGCTTCATCTTACTGCCGGGCTTGAGCTCTTCAACATTGAACTCAATGTCGATGGTGCCGGCCTTCTCGAACTGAAGTGTGGCCTTGCGCTTTTCCCCGGCTTTCAATTGCGCGTTCAGTTTCATGAACATCATGTGATAGCCACCCGGTTTGAGGGCGACTTCGCCGCCTGCGGGAATTTCAAGGCCATCGCTGATCCGGCGCATCTTCATGACGTCGCCATCGATTTTCATTTCATGGATTTCGACCTTGCCGGCAAACATGGCTGAACCGCCGGTAAGGCGATCAGGCTTTGAACCGGTATTCTGGATGGTCATGTAACCGGCTGACACCGGGGCCTTGGGCGGGGTGGCGCGTACATGGGGGTTAACGATTGCAAGTTCGCCCAGTTTGTAGTCTTGCGCGCTTGCCGGTATCGCCATCAGGCATGTTGCGGCAAGTATAGCAGTCAGGGTGGTCTTCAGCATTTCAGTCTCCGTGGGATTCAGGCAACGCATGGGAGAATGCGGCCCGTAATTGGTTGGTTTCCAACAGTAAAATCGCGGCATCTTGTCGCCAAAGCGATCGCGCGCAACACACATGCTAGCCGTTTGTTCAAGGTACGTTCCGGCTCAGATGTTGCATGGTCCGCCAGTTGACATCATGGGCGCATCGCAACCGGGAAAAATTGGCTCGCAAGGTGGGCAGGCGTCAGGCGCGGGAGACTGGTGGTCCGTGCGGCGGAGCCTGTGGAGACCAGGCCTGCAGGGTAACACCGCTGTCTTCGGGGATGAAGAACACGATTGGCGATGACAGCGTCACGTGCAGGGTAATCTTCGATGCTTCGGGCAATGTGACCGTAGCAGCAAGACGGCAGAACTCGCACCACACCGGAACAGGATTGCCATCTTGATTGCTGCCGGAAGACAGGCACAGGACCGGCAGTGATCCGTCCGGCATGGCAAAAGCGGCGAGGTCGACGCCTGCCTGACGATCGTTGCTGACAGCGGGGCGATGACCAAATGCAGACATGGCCAGCGCAACAGTGCACATCACTACGATGAGCGTGCTGCATCTGCGCAGGCGTAACAGCCGCTTCAGTCTGTTCAACAAGACCAACATCGCTGCAGACTATGACGACAGTGCCGCGCATTCCATGCGACACTTTATGCCGCATGTATTGTTGCCCGATTGTGCATCAGGTTTCGGTCCGCCTGCACTTGTTGGTCCTGAAGAAACAGCACTAGTCGAAGCAAAGTCGCTTGGAATCGAGATGCCAGCAATTGGGTTTGCACGCATGTTCCCTTAATGTTCTTGACGACGACGTCTGTCTCTGTATGCTGATCACGTCTAAACAAGGGGAATCAGCCATGGTATCGCGGGTCGCGACAGTTGCGTTCAAGGGCATTGAGGCCGTGCCGGTCGATGTGCAGGTGCATATGGCGTCCGGCATGGTGGCGTTTTCCATAGTAGGGCTTGGCGACAAGGCGGTTGCCGAAAGCAGGGAGAGAGTACGCTCTGCCCTGTCGGCCATCGGGCTGGCCATGCCGGCCAAACGCATCACCGTCAATCTGGCCCCGGCGGATCTGCCCAAGGAAGGCAGTCATTTTGATTTACCCATCGCCATTGCCCTGATGGCCGCCATGGGCATTCTGCCGGCAGATTTTATTGCCCAGTATGTGATGCTTGGAGAACTGTCGCTTGACGGGTCGGTGGAACCGGTGTTCGGCGCACTGCCGGCGGCGATGGCTGCCAATGCCCGCGGCCTCGGGCTGATCTGTCCGCAAGGCTGTGGTCCCGAAGCGGCCTGGGCGTCCGATGACATGGACATACTGGCGGTCAACTCGCTGATCCAGGTGCTCAATCACATGAAGGGCACGCAGGTGTTGAGCAGGCCTCAGCCCGCGATAGCGGAAATCGGCACTGACCTGGCGGACTTCAGGGACGTGAAGGGCCAGGAAACTGCAAAGCGCGCGCTGGAAGTCGCCGCTGCCGGTGGCCATCACATGCTGATGGTAGGGCCGCCCGGTGCCGGCAAATCAATGCTGGCTTCGCGTCTGCCATCCATCCTGCCGCCGATGGATGCAGCTGAAATGCTCGGCATTATGTATCAACAGCACCACTAGATATATACCCTATCAGACTCCGCGCCGCTACACTCAGGCATGGCTGAACCACATGTAATCACCGCGCTTGTGAATAAACGCGCAACCTTGGCTGGCGAGATAGAAGCGGCACATGAACGCTTGCGCCAGATGGTGCTGGATCTGGAAAACCTTGACGCAACGCTCAGGCTGTTTGACCCCGACTATCGGGTTGAGGCCATCAGGCCCAAAGCATTCAGGCCACCGAAAGACTGGAGTAATCGCGGCCAGATGAGCCGGATTATCCTGTCTGTACTCAGGCAGGCAGCAGAACCCCTGACAACACGCGATATAGCCGTGCAGATGCTCATAGAGCGCGCACTGGAC
>JBDNEZ010000188.1:0-2914 GCA_041690095.1 Anderseniella sp. | reverse complement strand
GCCGGCAAGGCGCGTGTCGCGCCGTGGTACATGTACCACAAGCGGCGCGCAACGTAGCTGGCGGGAAAAAGCGCCCGGCCCTTCGGGTGGGTCATAGCGGCCCATCGGGTGCGTTGCAGTGCTTGCCCGAGTGAACCGCTACGATCCCATGAAATGAGTTGCTGTTACTGAGATTCGGTATAAATGTCAGGCTGATCTCGAAATGGATCATGATGATTTCTGCTCGCAACGAGCAGAAAACCAACTTGCCTTTTCTATTGGTGCTTTACCAGCGTATGACATTTTTTGCCCAGTGATATTTTCATCAAGCCGTCTGCATTGAAGTCGGCGTGGCTGACCACATAGCCGGGGTCGGTAATCTTTGCATCATTCACACTTATCGAGTTGTTGGCGACTGCACGGCGCACTTCTCCGTTGCTGGCACCAAGGCCCGCAGCGACGAACAGCGACAGCAGGCCATCACCCGGATTACCGGGAATGGTAGGCAGGTCGTGTGCCAGGGCGCCTTCTTCGAAGGTTTTTTGCGCCGTTGCCGCAGCTGCATCGGCTGCCTGTCGGCCATGCAGCAGGGCGGTTGCTTCATTTGCCAGTACTTTTTTGGCTTCATTGATCTCGGATCCGGCCAGCTTTTCCAGCTTGGCGATTTCCGCGATCGGCAGCGTCGTGAACAGCCTCAGGAACCTGCCGACATCACCGTCTTCCGTATTGCGCCAATATTGCCAGAAGTCCCATGCGCTGAACTGTTCTGCGTTGAGCCAAACCGCACCTTGTGCCGTCTTGCCCATTTTCGCTCCCGACGCCGTGGTCAGGAGCGGTGTGGTCAGCGCGTAGAGTTGATGGGTGCCCATGCGGCGCCCGAGATCCACTCCTGTGACAATGTTGCCCCACTGGTCGGAACCGCCCATTTGCAGGTTGCAGCCATGGCGTCTGGCAAGTTCGACATAGTCATATGACTGGCAGACCATGTAATTGAATTCAATGAAACTCATCTCCTGCTCACGTTCCAGACGCAGGCGAACCGAGTCCATGGTCATCATCCGGTTGACCGAGAAGTGACGGCCTACCTCGCGCAGCATGTCAATGTAGCCGAGTTTCAGCAGCCAGTCGGCATTGTCGACCATAATGGCATCAGTGGTGCCGTCACCAAACGCAAGTACCTTGCTGAAGACGCCCCTTATCGAAGCCTTGTTGGCTTCAATTTCTTCCCGGGTGCGCATGGCGCGGGTTTCATCCTTGCCGGACGGATCGCCGACCATGGTGGTGCCGCCGCCCATCAAGGTGATGGGTTTGTTTCCTGTCTGCTGTAGCCAGTGCAGCATCATCATGCTCAGGAAATTACCGATATGCAGCGATGGCGCCGTGCAGTCATACCCGACATAGGCAATGACTTCGTGCTTTGCGGCCAGGGCGTCCAGGCCGTCAAAGTCCGAACATTGGTGAATGAACCCGCGTTCGCCGAGCACATTTAGGAAATCAGATTTATAGGCCATGTAAACACTCTTGTGATAAGTTATGTGCCTCATAGCATGGCGAGGGCGAATGGCAAATCCAATCACGGCAATCGGCTTGATGAGCGGCACATCCATGGATGGTATCGATGTGGCCATGATCCGCACCGATGGTGAAACAATGGTCGAGGCCATGGCCTTCGAGGCAGTGGACTATGATAGTAGTCAGCGGGCCTTACTGAGTGAGGCGATGGCCTTGTCCGCTGACTTGCGCGAGCGCGCGTCGAGGCCCGGAAAACTGGTGGCGATCGAGAACGAGATCACCCGGTGGCACGCCGAAGCAATTGACTGGTTTTGCCGACAGCATGGCGTTGTACGGACGAGCGATGTAATCGTTGGTTTTCATGGCCAGACAGTCCTGCACCGCCCGGAGACCGGCTTGACTATCCAGCTTGGCAACGGCCAGCACCTTGCAGATGCAACGGGACTGAAAGTTGTGGCTGACATGCGGGCCAATGATATGGTCCATGGCGGACAAGGCGCTCCCCTGGCGCCAGCCTATCATGCTGCCATGGCCACGCATGTTCCGGACTTGCCGGCGGTAATCGTGAACATCGGAGGTGTCGGCAATGTAACCTATGTTGATCAGAGCGGGGACTTGCTGGCGTTTGACAGCGGTCCTGGAAATGCCTTGATGGATGACTGGTGCATGCAGCACACCGGCAAACCCGTCGACGTTGATGGTGCGCTGGCCCGTTCCGGCAATGTAGATGACGCTGTTCTTGCAGAACTCCGCCGCCACGATTATTTTATGCAACCACCGCCGAAGTCTCTGGATCGGGCCAGCTTCACGCTGGATGCCGTAAAACATCTGAGCCCGGCGGACGGTGCTGCGACGCTGGTGATGTTCACGGCCCATTCCATCGCCGATGCTGCAAGTTGGTTCGGCAAAATGCCGGCTTATTGGGTGATTTCGGGAGGAGGCCGCAAGAATCGATTTTTGATGGAATGTCTTGCCAGCCTTATCGATGCACCGGTGGTGCCGGCAGAAGCCATCCATACCGATGGGGATGCCGTTGAGGCTGAAGCGTGGGCTTATCTGGCTGTACGTTCGCTGCGCGGTTTGCCATTAACCTGGCCCGGCACAACCGGCACAAGCGAACCTGTGTCAGGTGGAGTGGTGTTTCATCCATCCTCAGCCAGTGATCGGTCGATAGAGGCCGATCACTGATTCTATCTTCGCTGATGAGCCGAGAAAATCATAAGGCAAGCAATATCCATTCACACGGATCGATGAAATTGCTCTAACACTTTGAAGCAATTCAGATTTATGACTTTTGATTGATTCGACTAAAATCACCCTGATCTACGTCATAAGCCAGCCCCGACATCTTTACGCCTCTTAACTGAAGTTGTTCGCCCAGGCTCCAGGACACTTGTGAATACTGTAAACTTGTTTCAACAGT
>JBDNEZ010000187.1:0-19260 GCA_041690095.1 Anderseniella sp. | reverse complement strand
TGTAGCCAATGCCCTTATCACCAGGTGTGGGGAACAGGGGGTCCGCAACAGACCCGTCATCGGTTGTCTTCGCCCCGGTATCTTCGAGTGTTGTCAAATCAGCCGAGGTAACCTGCGCGGTCACAAACCCGAGGATCGGTGCCGGGGCATCGCCCAGCCGCGTGACGATTGCGCCGTCTTCATTGAAGTAGTCCACACGACCCTGGTCGCCAAACACAATGTCACTGCCCGAACCAGTGGTGATCGTGTCCGAACCCGTTCCACCGAAGACAATGATCGGCAGGCTTGATGCAGAGGCATCAACGATGTCATTGCCGCCCTGCAGGTTGAGCGCAAACGCCCCGTCAGCCGCTCTCAGCAGGGTGTACTGTTTTGCAGCCAGGTCTTGCGGATTTTCCCATGCACTATCCACCCACAAAACATTGTTTATATTGGAGATAATCCGCCGTTCCACAATGGTCGATGCACCAAGATCAATTCGGATTGTCTGTCCGCTGAGCGAA
Organism: Anderseniella sp.; assembly: GCA_041690095.1. Lineage (GTDB taxonomy): Bacteria > Pseudomonadota > Alphaproteobacteria > Rhizobiales > Aestuariivirgaceae > Anderseniella. Next base: position 18,757 of record JBDNEZ010000187.1, on the reverse strand, counting down.
TTATCGACAAACGTGCCGTCGAGCTCAATGGTGTTGCGCAGTCCATCATTGCTTTCAGCATTTTCGGCCGAGACGATCGTTCCGGCAATCGACGAAGCATCCTGCTGCAGGCGCGCTTCGACACGATCGCCATTGAATATTTCGTAGGCCTCGCCGACAGGGATGACGTTCCATGCTTCCTCAAGCGTCAGGACGCCACCGAAATTACTGACAATGCGCCGAATTTGACCGTCAGTCGCAGAATTGCCGGTCCCGTCCTTGATGATCTTTATGAAACGACCGGCAACTTCACCATCTGCGAGTGTTGCGTCGCTGATCGTGGTCTCGGTGCCCGAAGTGGCCGCGATGGTACCCGAAGACAGAATTTGTTCCGGTTCATCGCCAGTGTTGATGAAGGTCCAGGTCTGATAGGTCGATTCATCTTCAGCGGTGTCCGGATTGTCCTGTCGCGTATGGGTTCCCAGAACCGTCAGCGCATTGTTGCCCACACCAAGATCAATATCGACAACTTCAAGATTTTCATAAGTGATGCCGCCGGGACGCAATTCACCCGCAATGACCAGGTCAGGACCCATGTTCAGGCCATACAAACGCGACGCAGTGAGAACACCCGTGCTGTCTGCGGGGCTGTCTTCATCGTGAACGAACAGCACATCAATCTGCGTCGATTCATCAACAAACAGGGTTGGGCTTTCGGCAGAGATGGTGAAGCCTTGTATCTGGCTTTCGCTCTCGCCGTCCTGCAGATCGTACGCAGCATTGAGGAACAGTCGCGTGCTGGACTGGGCGACACCACCAGATGTGTAGGCGCCAAAGCCGGCACCAGTTTCACCAACAAGCTGAATAACGTTCTCGTCGATCCGTTCAACTTCGAACGTCCGTCCGTTCAGCTCGGTCATGCCCATCATGCCGTCAATGAAGATCCTAGCACCTGTTGCATAGCCATGGTTTTCACCAAATGTCAGCTGAACAGTATTGCTGACAACACTCGCACCGGTGATCTGCCTGTCCGCAACAATTGGCGTGAAGCTGGCAGTGCCGCCGGCTGTATAGGCGCCGTATTCAGTGCTATCGACAGCAACCAGTTCAACCTGATCGGGTTGCCCGGCTACAAGCTTCACAACGAAGCTTCTGTCATTCAGTTCGTCCATGCCGACAATATCAGTCAGCAGGATGCGCGAGCCTTCCTCCAGGTTATGCGGTGCGTCAAATGTCACTATGACGGTCGAGCCTTGCGTGACATCCGTAATGGTCAGGTCAACCGCTTCAGCGTTGGACCCCGTGAGTGCTTCAATCAGCCTGAATTGTGAAATCAGGGAGTTGTCCAGGTTTTCAGGATCAACAACCGATGTAACTTCGATGGACTGGCCGATGAGCTGTTCAACATTGGTGAACTGATCGAACGGGGCACGCGTGCCAAGAATGTTGGCAAGGTCTTCGGTCAGTACATCAACCGTATCGGCGCTGACCGCAATCACATCGCCAATCTTCGGCTTCACATTGGTTTCACCCATCAACATGAGTGGATTGTTGACGTTGAGAGAACCCTGTCCGCCGCCGCCCTGTATAAAGACGGGTCCGAGAATACCGCTCAAGGTGTTCGGAGCCGCCGCAAACTCCTTGGTATCGCCACCATCGACTACGTCGTCGTCAATCGCGGCAACATAGACCACGATTGGCGTGTCCCAGTCGCCCGCAGTAAAGACTGCAGTCAGGGTACCATCAGGATTTGAGGTGACCCGGCTATCGGTGCTGGAAATCAAAACCTGTTTGCCGTCTTCCCTGATACCGCCGGTACGCGTGGTCTTCGTCAGTTCTGGTGTAAGAACAACAGTAACGTTGCCGGTTGGCGCACCGGTCAGAACAACCTCGTATGAGTCGGTTGCATCAAACGGCGGCAATGGATTCGAAGGAGCCACCTTGGCCTCAAGTCGCAGAGACAGCGAGGTCGGCCCATAGTTGTCAACCTGATCAGACGGCTTGGCAACAAACACCAGCTTTGACGTAGCCCCCAGGAAAGTGTTCGCCAGTGCCTGGCTGATAGTGAATGTCTGGAAGGCGTTGCTCTGGATTACGTTGCCTGAAACAATATCGTCAACATTGGTAAAGGCATCAGTAAACGCAATACCATTCACCGTCAGCGCAATGAATTCGCCCGTTGGTCCTGCCAGGTCGAGATCCCCGGTCGCTGCGAGTTCCAGCGTTGCACCCTCGATCAACTGAAGACCCGTCAAATCGAACTCAAAGGTCAACCCTGCTTGCGATGGCCCCTGATAATAGACGCCATCTGTAACGGTAACAGTCTGATCATAGAAGAATGGCGGTTCCACCTGCGATGGATCAAGTTCCACCACATCGGTTGATCCATTGGTCTCACGGATCAGGACAGTTGGTGCATCGTCGTCACTGATGCGAACCAGCAAGTCGCGTTTGATTGCGCTGTCATACCCCTTGTTTACAAACCTGTACTCAACCTCGAAAGTGCCGGTGCGCTGGAATGGCCGGCCAGTCTCGTCGGTAAACACAATCTTGTTGGACTGCACATTGAAATCAACGCCGGCAACCAGGACCGCACCATTATTTGTGACCGTTATGAAGTCGGCAAGTGGCTCACCAATCAGTGGCTGATGGCTGAGGCCGATCAGGAAGAGCGGATCATCACTGGAGGCAAAACTATCTGTAAACAGACCAGATACAACATCGTCACCAACTGCTCCCGCACCGTCCACAATCTCGAATTCCATAAGGCTGTTGTGGAAGCCTTCCCTGATCTGGTCATCATCTGCAATCACCACGATCTGCTGGAAATCATCCCAGTTATCAGTGGTGAACACCAGCCCGCCCGGCAATGCGCTGCCGTCAACGCTGCTGGTCAGAGGCCTGCCATCAAGGGTCATCAATTGCAGTTGGGTATCGCCTGCATACGCTTCGAAAGCCTGTCGAATGCTGAGCACAACGGTTGTGTCTGCAGTCGGCGCCGCGGTGAGGCGCACCTGTACGACATCCATCTCACCGATATGGTCGCCATTGCTGCCTTCTATGACGGTGGTGATGGTATCGAAGTCCTCAACAATCTCGAGGATCTGATATACTGAAGTGGCGTCAGGGGTCACCGTCCAGTCAGAGGCAACGGTTGCAATTCTGGTCGTTCCTACATAATCGCTGATTACACGGGACTGGCCCGCGCCAGTGCCGGCTGTAATCATGATCACGGTACCGTTGAAGGCGTCATCGGCAGCAGTTTCACCTGTCGCCAGGGTAATGCCTGATACCTGTCCTGCTTCAGCGGTCCCGTCGGCAACACCGGTCAAGGCGCTGGTCTCATCAATGATCAGGCCGGGCAGGTCGTCGTCATTGACGTCAACCTGCACGCTTGGAATGACCAGGCCATCATAGCGCTCAATGCGATACACGGTTTCGCCCGCAACCGGATCAACTGTCCAGCCGCCATTCAGAACAAGCGAGTGCGCAAGATCTGTCGCAAGATTGCCAAGGATCAACCGTTCCTGACCAGCGCCCGGGCCACCCACGATTTTAAGGGTTGCACCGCGCAATCCAATTGTATCATCAGTAATTTCATAGGTCGAAGTGGCGTCCGGGCTCGCGTCAACAGACCAGGCGCTTTCCAGTGTCGCAGTATGGGTGAGCGCATCATACGCGATGATTTTTCTGGTTTGGCCTTTCCCTGTGCCATCAACAATTGAAATATTCTGACCGTTCAGAGCACCGTTTTCGAAATCCAGGTCTTCAGAAATCTGGATTGTTGCAGGGTCACCGCCTTGAGCCGTGCCGGTTTGCTGAACGAATTCATACCGTGAAGTGCTGTCAGGATTGGTGGTCCATGCACTATTGACGGTGGCAACATCAGTGGAGCCGACATTGTCCGTGATGGTCCGCTCCTGGCCAGCGCCAGTGCCCTCAACAATTCTGATGACCGTGTTGTTCAACGCATCATCTGCAAACGTTTCGGCATCAGCAAGTTGAATGGTAGTTGGATCTCCACCCTGGGCAGTGCCGGAAGCCGAGACAATCTTGTAGGAGTCACTGGCAACCGGATTAACACTCCAGGCGCTGGCAACAGTGGCCACGTTGGTTGAATTGTCGTAGCTCGTGATCACCTTTGTTTGTCCGGCAATGGTGATCGTGTAATTGTTCAGTTCCGCATCAGTGAGGTCGTCTGTGGCAGACAGCTGGACGGTGGCAGCAGGGCCTGATTGCGCAGTGCCAGAGCTCGTCACCGTGTACGCCGATGATGACGTGGGGTTAGTGGTCCAGACTGCGCTTACAGTGGCTGTATCAGTCGCATTGTTGTAAGCGGTTACGGTTCTGGTCTGAGCACCAACGGTTATGGTGTGTCCGATCAGGGAGCCATTCCCAAAACTGGATGAGGCAGCTAGCTGGATCGTGTTGCCGCTGCCGCCCTGCGCCGTTCCAGCAGCCGTAATGGTGTAATCAGTGGTTCCATCGGGGCTAACGGTCCACGGCGTGCTCACAGTGGCAGTATCAGTCGATGAACTATAGCCGCTGATTGTATTGGTGGACGGGCTTCCAACACCGCTGGTGATTGTGATAGTCGCGCCATTCAGCCCACCATCGGCAAAGGTCAGCGCTGAGGCCAATTGAATGGTTGCCGCCGGCCCGGCCTGTGCATTGCCGGTAGATCTGATCACCTCAAAAACACTCGTGGCGTCGGGGCTCGTGGTCCAGGCGCTGTCCAAAGTCGCTGTATCGGTTGCACCATCATAGTCGGTGATCGTTCTGCTCTGGCCATTGCCTGTTCCACCAATGATCTGGATGGTTTGGCCATTCAGAGCATCGTCAGCGAGGTTCAAGGCGGCATTGAGCTGGATCGTAGCGGGATCACCGCCCTGTGCATTGACCAGAGCCGTTGTGACTTCAAACAGCGAGGTACTATCTGGGTTGATATCCCATTCAGCATCCACACGGGCAACATCTGTCGCGCCCACATAGTCGGTGATTGTTCTTTCCTGCCCGTCTCCAGTGCCTCCGATGATCCGGATTGTCAGCCCGTTCAGGGCATCATCACCAAGCGTCAGAGAGGCGTTGAGCTGGATTGATCTTGGATCACCACCTTGAGCCGTGCCCGACGCGGTCGCAGCCAGGAAGAATGCATTTTCATCGGTGAATACAGAACGCGTATCACTTGCCCCGGGGAAGCTTGGATCCGTTTCCAGACCGGAAGGAAATTCGTTGAACGAACTCATGGTGCCCACGAAGGCATCATCGATCCGAACGAGAAACTCACTGCCCGGGTCAAAATTGCCGCCTTCGCTGGCTGTATCGCTCTGAGCCTCTGGCACGGGCCGCAACGGATCCCATGGACGAGCCAGCTTCAATACAAAGTCATCGCCAGGCGCAGTCTGTGACGCAGAGATGATAACGCGGCTCTGGCCAGCTCCGAGACCATTCTTGATCTCAAGTCGCCTGCCCACCAGTTCGACAGGCTTCAGGGTGCCCGGATCAGCAATTTTGACTGCATCGCTGGTGATCACGACTCCTGATACACCTGTTGTGTCAGATTGCAGATTCTCAGACGAATCCGAGACCAGCTTCAGGACCAGAGTATCGTTGGCATTGCTGGTCGTATCGATACGCTCGATCTCATAGGTGCCATCGTTGGTGCCGGATTTTCCGACCCCGATAATCTGACCGACGCGGAAGCCATCACCGGCAAAGCTACCTGTTGACCTGACGATACTATCTTCAAGGTCACCTTGAGCAGTGCCCGTGAGATGACCACCAGATGATGTCACCTCGTAGGTTGATGAGCCATCGGGAAGCGTTGTCCACGGATTGCTCACGGTGGCTGTGTCGCTTGTCCCGTCATAGTCGATGATGGTTCTGGTCTGACCGTCTCCGGCACCACCGGTGATGGTTACTGTCTCACCAATCAACGCATCGTCCGGAAGGCTGACAACGGCTTCAAGCCTGATCTTGTTTGAACTGGCCGAGAACGAAAGGTCTGCATCCCCCTGCATCTGCACGATCTGCACAGCGCTGCCTTCTACACCAGTGTTTCCGGCTTCAACCAGGTGATTGATGACGTAGGTGCGCAAACCTTCGTATGCGTCATCGTTCATGTCGAACGCGACAGGTGTCACCCCAAAATTATCACCCAATTCAGGCCGGGTCAGCAGACCGGCACCATCTGAAAGCTGAACGTCATCTGCCAGAATCTGAACTGTTTGAGGGATGAACCAGTTGAACTGCGTAAAGCGCAGTGTCAGCGATGTACCGTTGTCGTCTACAATCGCTCCAGGTGCAGCACTATCGAGACGGAACGCAAGCTCACGTTTTTCACGCTCGGATGAACCAGGCAGTGGTGCCAGCGCCTTGATAAACACATCGGTTGTGGGTCGTCTCGTCAGGAACACCTGGTAACTGTCGGAGACGCCACCTTCTGTAATGATGGTCGAACCAAGCGACTCGCGAATGACCACGGCCGGTTCGTCATTGTCGGCAACATTTGCCGAAATGCCAAACAGGCTCTGCCCCCCATACGCCTCGTCACTACTGCTCACACCATGGGTGATGAGACCGCTGTGGCCCAGCAGATCATTACTCACAACAGGTGGCGTATCGCCGGACATATTGAATGTATCATTGCCAAGACCACCAAATATCTCGGTGATAAAGTTTTCGCTGGTGCTCTGGACAAAGAAGCGATCATCGCCTTCAGCGCCATCAATCCGCAAAATTTCGATGCCAACAAAATTGATCGTCAGGCCGGCACCGAAGACACCATTTTCCGTAATAACAAAATCATCGCCAAACTCGGTTCCGGTAACGACAAGTGTATCCGTGCCATCACCACCGAAGATGTTCACAGGTGCGTTCACCGCATACTCGACAAGGTCGGCACCTGCACCACCTGTAATATCGGTACGTTCGCGTTGTGGTTCCTGCGAGCCAATCAATGCAAATGCCTTAACCTGGAACAGGTCGTCGCCTTCTTCGCCGCTGAGGGTCAGCACAGCGCGGTTGTGGAACACCGTGAACTCATCATTGCCCAAACCGCCATTGATAGTCAGTGGAGCGCTGATTCCATTGGACAGGAATCCGCGAGTCGTCTCGATGGTTGCAAACTCGTCATCCACCGAGATATTGGCGGCGTCATTTGTCCGCTGCGTCCGGTAGACCTGTCCTATCTGGAACCTGTCGTCACCCAGCTCGCCATTGATCGTTATTTCCGCTGCTGTATCATCGATGGCAAAATAATCTTCACCCAAACCGCCATTGATAAGAATCCGTTCAACCCCGGTATAGTCAACGCGCTCAACGCTATTTTCTTTCAGCATTGCTACAAAGGCGAGTGAACCGTCGCTATTGGCACGCAGCAGGAATTCATCATCAAAGACTGTACCGCTGCTGGTAAACAGGTCGATCCCGATCTGGCCGCTGTCTTTGACCTGGATAAGTGATTCCGCAGCGCCGCCCTGGAAAGCCAGAAGGAAAATATCGGAACCTTCTTCACCGTCGAGGAAGTCGTTACCCTTGTTACCATTGATGACATCATTGCCATCACCACCAGCTACAAAGTCGCTTCCAATGCCACCATCAAGCTGGTCGCGGCCGCCGCCGCCAAAAATCTTGTCAGGTTGGCCCTGGCCCAGAATAATGTCATCGCCATCGTTCACCCCACCGGCTTCGGTGGTCGCAACCGGCTTCAGACGCCCGTCCACCGAGATAACGTTGCCTGTGTCGCCGAAGATTATGTCTGCACCGGAACCACCATGAATCTCATCTGCACCAAAGCCGCCCTGGATGATGTCGCCACCGTCTCCGCCAAGGATAAAATCATTGCCGCTACCGCCCCTGATGTTGTCCGCATCACCACCGGCGCCACTAACAGCCCGGAAGAAGCTGTACTGCTTGCCAGCAACCCATGCAGTGCCGGCTACGGATGCCACTTCAAGCTCCTGGCCACTGATCACCTTGATGACCCGGGCAAACTTGCCGTCTGTCAGGTTTCTGACAAAGTCGCCCGCCTTGACACCAAGTGCAGCGAAGTCAGCAGCGGTATCGATAAGCCTTTCAGCATCAGCCGATACTATGGCAACGGACGTTGCTGTACCTATGAAATCGAGGGCTCCGACAATGTCGAGCTTGCCGTTGTCGCCGAAGATGAGATCGTTAGCCTCAAGCCCATCAATATCGTCTGCGCCGTCGAAGCCAAAGATGATATCATTTCCAGCACCACCGGTAAGAATGTCAGCGCCGCCACTGCCTGCAACGATGTCACTGCCGGCTCCGCCAGAAGCTATGTCACCAGCCAGGCTGTCAGCATCATTTACTGTATCGTCAAGTCCACCGTCTTCAAGACGTTTGACGTTGGAGAATTGTTTGAAGCCATTGTTTTCAAACAGAATGAAGCCACCGCCAGTGACGATGAGATCGGAATCGTTTCCACCTTTGACGTTATCCTTGGCGCCGCCGCCAAACAAAATGTCTTCGCCATCACCACCGTCAATGGCATCGCTGCCATCGGTTGCGTTTACCAAACCTTGTGCCGTTGTTCCGGTGAGTTCGCCGTCATCACCAAATATCAGGTCATTGCCACCACGCCCGAAGATGGTGTCATTGCCAGCGCCACCATAGATCAGATCAGATCCGCCAGAACCGGTTATCTTGTCGTTACCGGCACCGCCCTTGATGGTCGAGAACCTGTTTGCAATCCCTACCGCGGTTGGCAGGATCAGTATGTCGTTTCCATCTCCAAGAACGATCTCAAACAAGATACCTGAGGCAGTAAAGCCGCTGAAATCGAAGATATCATTGCCCAGACCACCGTCGAGGATGATCGTACCACCCGCATCCATTTCGTAGGTTCTGGTAAAGCCTTGCGAGTCTGCGCCAAGCTGGCCATTGCCAGACTGCATGATCACTTCGACCTTGCCGCCTGCTGTGCTGCCAGATGTAAATATGAAGTGTTCACTTACATCAGTCGCATTACCGAGCAGCCGCATGTCGGCGAAGCCGCCCGCGTGTACTAGCAAATCACCGCCATCAAGTTCGGTCGCAAACAATGGTGGACGGAAGAAATCAACGTCAAAGGTGAGCAGTGTGACCGGTCCGAAGATCGGGAATTCCCAGCTCTTCGAGAAGAAGCCAAAGTCAATTTTCAGGAAGGCCTTCAGCAGGGCAAATACTTCTCCGTGAACGTCAAATATGGCCAGCGGAGCCAAATATTTCTCTGCGCCTGGCGCAAGCAGCTGGTTTTCAACATTACCAATCAATTCGGTAATGCGGACCTTGCCGTCAGAGTTCGGATCGAAAAGATCAAACTCGATGGTGAAACCAAGCTCAGCCTCCACACCGGCACTGGCGATGCCCAGGTTGAGTTCGGCGGTTGCAAACAAGGATGCACCAAAGATCAGCTCAGGATCGTCAATGCCGTTCAGCTGCGGGCTGTCATCGATATACAGGCCTTCAAGGATATAGACAGGGTTGCGGAAATCCGTCTCGACAAACTTGCGGATACCATAGGTGTCGAAGCCGACGGCTGAATCGAAGCTGACATTCGCTCTCAGGCCTACTGAAACACCAAGCGGCCAAAAGATCGAGAAGAATTGCGAGTATTCGAATTCAAGCACCAGCGGCTTGATGTCGAACTGCACGAGTGTAGCTTCATTACCCTGCAACACTCCGAATATCTGGCTCGGATCGGCCAGGAATGGGAAGCTGAAGGTGCCGGCGTTCCTGATAAGACTGCCGACTTTGTTCTTGGCTTTTGTATTCTTTTCCTGTTGCGCAGCATCGCCCTGGCTTGTGTCGGCGTTATCCAGCTGGGTGGCAAGATCCACCGTGGGCGTTTCCGCTTCATCTTCAAAGCTTACATCGCCTGCCGCTCTGTCGAACACCACCATGTCGCCAATCGGAACGAGCACGGATGCCCCCGAAAGCTCGGCGATGTCGTTGATCAAGGTAATGACTTCAGCAATTTGCGTGATCAACGCTGTGTCGACCTTGCCGTATACCCCGGCCAGATCAATCCACGTGAAGTCGAGGAATTCACCGATGATCGGCACAGGCGAGGTCAGGAAATCAATGATCGGCTGCAGCGGTTCGGTGAACTCGGCCACCTGATTAACGATCGGACCGATCACGTCAGAGAGGAATTCGCCAAGGTCAAGTTCGATATTATTGATTGCAACGACCTGCAGGCCATCAATGATCGCATCGCCGGAGATTTTGGCCCCAAATCCGGGGCGCGAAACACCGGCATCATTGAGGCTGGCGAACGTGCTGGCTGCTACGCGTTCTGCCAGAGTGCCCGTGACCGCACGGTCTCCGAGGGCCCAGGCAAACTCGAGGTCGCCATGAATGGACGGGAACCCGGACGCACCGCCGCCGACAACATCCGAACTGATGCCCAGAACCATTTCCAGATTGGCATCAGCGCTGGCTGCAACGCCGGCCGCAAATCCGATCTTGCCGATTTCGGTGAAGGTAATCTTCTCGCCATCTTCGGTGTCGGTTGCCCCTTCCTCGAAGATATCCACGGCAAACGTGGCTCCGAGTCGGGTGCCGCGACCGTCGTTGATTTCTGTCGAACTGGTTGCCGTCAACTCGAGGAAGGCCAGCGTGCCAGTAACTGCCGTTTCGCTTGCATCAACCGAAATATCGAATGCCAGCTCCGGCGAGCTTTCATCCAGTTTCAGATAGAAGCCATCAGCCAGACTGAGGCCAAACCCAAGGTTGAACAGCCACTCGATATCGAGCATCAGATCGCCTTCGGTTTCAAGACCGAAACCAGGGATGCCAAGATCAAAGCCAATGCCAAGATCCTGATCTACCAGCGTGGTGCCAAGAACCAGATCCCACTCCATGTAGACGTCTTTGATCGTGGGGGCCACCTCGCCTTCAGCCAGCGCCTCAAGGCCGAGATACTTGCCAAGATTCGTATCCAGGCTGATGAACTCGCTAACAATGGAACTTGCATTAGCGCCCTGGAACAGGTTCGCCCCATTGGGGCCCAGGATATCAAACAACAGCTTGGAGATGATGTTGGTGTCAGGGTCCGAGAACTCTGCAGCCAGGTCCTGCGCGGTTTCGATACCGTCGCGCAAAGGTGCGATTACGTCTTCGCGCAGATCACCAATGAACCCTGCACCCTTGGCCAGTTCATCTCCGATAAGGGGGAATGCGAAGCCGCCAATCTCACCATCGAGAACGTCCTGAAGGCCACCCAGGATCAGGTCAAGGCCGTCAACGGCAAGGAATATCTGGCTGAAGATGTCGAGCTTGGAAAAGTCGAAGCCCGAAATAACATCAACAACATCAGAGACATCTACTGCAATTGCGTTGACCGCGAGTGGGTCTGTATCGTTTGTCTTGATTGCGAACAGAGTGTTGCCAGCAACTGCATTGACCGCAAATTGCGCCAGGTCGCCAGTGGACTGGAACTCACCAGCGCCGTTTGTGCCACCAATCAGGATCGTGCCGGCAGGTGTCGCCTCGGTTGGGAAGTAGAATGGCAGCGCACCCTCAATCGTACCAGTCATCGAGCCTTCGAAATTGCCGGTGAGATTGTCAAAGACCTGATTGAACGCCACTTTGCCATCGGTGAAGATAGTGTCCTTGAGACCTGCTGCGACGCCTGCGGTTATGATAATTTCTGCCTGCTGGTCGTCGGTGCTGGCAACGCCGAGCGCAAATGGTCCCACGCCGACATTGAATGCGATGTCCTCACCGCCGACATTGAGTTGTGCCTCAAGCCCGGTATTGTCAAACAGGAAGAGGTGGTCGAAAAACTCGTCTGTGTGCGGCTGGGCTCCTGTGTTGCGGACGTGCTCCACGACGGCAGCAATGTCGATCCCGACCGACAACTGAAGCAGCACGGCGCCGTTGGCAACAAGATTGGCCGAGCCGGCAAGATCCAGGCTATCACCCAGCCCCAGATCATCCAGGATACCGGTTGCGAAATCAATTCCTGGAATTGTTATGTCAAGTCCTTCGCTGAACTGCGCACCCAGCACGAAGTCCATACGCAAGATGCCTGCGGTGGCGTCATAGGAAAGGTCAAAGACATCTGGCAGTTGCAGTATCTGGTACTGCGATGTGGCGTCGGGGGCAGTGTCCCAGTTTTCGGATACCGTGACAGTATCGGTACTGCCGTCATAACCGCTGATGGTTCTTGTCTGTCCGTTGCCAGTGCCGCCGACAATACTGACGACGAGATCATTCAACGAATCATCGGCATATTCTCCCGAAGGAGCCAGCTGGATCGTATTGTCTGTTCCGCCTTGCGCAGTCCCGGATTCAATGATGTCACTGGCTGGAGTCGGCAGACCAATCAGATCATAAATCGCGCTGTAGTTTGAAACATCGATACCCATCGCGTCATTGATGATCCCCTCAAGGAACTGAAGGCTCCCCCCCGGGTTGTTCTGGGCTTCTTCAACCGCAGCAGCAAATTGTTCTGCAAAACCAAGCAGGTCATTAACGCTTTGGTCAATCAGTGGAATCTTGTCATCAAGGAAATCGAATTCCTCGAACTGACCAAGAAACTCCGACAGTGCCTGCAAGGCTGTTATGACATCTGCAAAGCTGAAGTCAGAGAAGTCGTTGATGCCCAGGTCGTCCAGCGAAGTCGCATCGAAATGCACCGATGGCAACAAGGAAACGTCAAATGTCGTGCCAAGCTGGGCAACTGACGGCAGCGCAAACTCGCCAAGCGCTTCGATAGTGACGGTGGTCTTGCCGGTGCCACCGTCAAAACTCGCAGACGCGACCTTTACATCAAACCGCATATCATAATCGGCGCCGGCCCATGAATTGCCATCTCCGCCAGTTTCTTCCAGCGAGGTTGTTGAAATCTGCGTCTCGCTGGTAACCGCTGTCACCGTTACAACACGGTCAAGACCAACATGACGAATGAAGTCGCCTACCTTTACGCCATCAGAAATGAATTTCGCAGACGCATCCTTCAGCACAACATCCGTGTTGCCCTGACCGTTGGTTGATCCCGATACACCATCAAAGCCGGTCGAATAGCCAGAGCCAAACCATGTGGTTGGGCCAAGGTTTGCCGTATCAAGTTCGGTCGCGCTGATGATTGCCGTTACAGCTACAACATTGCCGGTGGCAGTGTTCCTGATCAGATCACCGACCGACAAGCCGGTGAAATCGGCATCTGAATCTTCAAGACGGGTTGATGTACTGGAGCCATCACCAGTCCCGGTAATGTTCCGGGTATCCTTGGTGAAGCGCAGAACAAGCTGTTCATTGCCGTTCGGGTCAATCAGTTTGTCGCTGAAGTCGCCGTCCACCACGAAGGTGTTGCCCGCAGTTGCATCATAGTTGCCCTGCTTGAAACGGGACTCGATGAAAGGGTCGCCGAGAGACACAACATCTATCGCTACACTCGGTGTTGTTCCACCCAACAGCGCTGAAGTCAGGGGACCAAAGTCCACCGACCCGCTGTCGATTGTCACGCCAAGATCAATCCCGCCATAGCTCGAATTCAGCACGGTATAGGTCGAAGTGTTGTCCGGGTCCGTATCCCATTCGCTATCAACAGTAACCGTATCGGTGCTGCCAACGTAATCGCTGATAACCCGTTTCTGTCCGATCCCTGTTCCACCAGTAATCTTGATGGTCTTGCCGTTAAGGCTATCGTCCGCAAAGCTTTCGTCGTTTGCCAGCTGAATGGTCGTCGAAGTTGCCGTTTGGGCTGTGCCGGTAGCTGCCACCAGCGGCGAAATATCCGGTGCGGCAAACAGGCCACCCGCGCCCAGCATGCCATCAAGGCCGCCCTTGATACCGTCAACAAGCTCCTGCAGCGTGATGATGGAATCGCTTGCTGCCGTACTATTGGCATTAAAGCCTATGGAAATGTCAGCGCCAACGGCTGCGGTTCCCTCAAGGCCGATACCAATGAACCCGAAGTCTGCTGTGAGTTTCACAACATCCTGATCCGCGTTGGCGATTTCCGTGACGCCCTTGATTTCCAGGCCGACACTCATCAGGTCGCTCAGGTCAGGATTGCCCTTGATGAAAATGCGATCCAACAATGTGACGCCTGCAATGGAAGCTCCATCGATGCGCCCGTCAGGCAGATCCTCATCGTCAACCGGGTTGTCATCAAAGCCAAGAATACCAAGCTGCACACCCGCGATGGATCCGTTCGCCATGTCGACCTTAAAGTCGCCTGACGCCCCACCAACCACAAAGGCGATACCTTCTGCACCAGTTGTACCGACCGTTCCCGCATCACCAACCAGCTCAATCGTATTGTCGTTGATGAAGGTCTTTATGGTGTAGAAACCGGCTTTAAAGGCCGCATCCAGGCCAGCTTCATTCTTGATCAGCAGCGTCGCGTTGCCCGTAAGTATGGCAGCCTGATAAGCAGTAAACCCACCACTCGTTGAGGTGATGGTGGACGTGCCGTTTGCATTTGCTGTTATTTCAATTCCGCTCTTCACGTTCGACAGAGTCGGCGTCAAATCAATGAGCAGCAGGCCCTTGCCTTTTTCATCAACAGGAGTTGAGGCATCATCGACAGTAAGGCTGACGTCAAGTTTGTTTGACGTGCCATTTTCGATGGCGGCAATAACACCGCCAATATCGGTCACCCCATCCAGTTCGATTCCATGCGTCGATCCATCCGACAAGGTGATCTTCACATCAGCCTTGCTGGAATCGATAGCCGAAGTACCAGACAGACCCAATTCATCTGCATTTCCAGTCGGCGTTATGGTGAAACTGCCGTTTGGCTCATCAACCAGGGTAAACAGTAGACGCTTGCCCTCCGACGAGACCTTGATGGTTTTGTCGATGCTTGCACTTTCAAGTGCATCATTTACTGCAATCTGAACATCGCTGATCAGGTCAAGAATATTGCGATTTTGACTTGTGTCAGCCGCGTCCACGGTAACACCAACCGACGCCACTCCGTCTATAGCCAGATCAAAGACTGCATTGCTGGTCAGACGGCCAACAAAAGCAGGGACTGCCTTGCCAGTATCGACAACGAGTTCATCTGCATCGTTTAGCGCACCGGTTCTTGTTTGCTGAATACCCAATTCTCGGAAAGCAGGGTCGCTTGTCAGCGCGCTCATGAGAATGGCGCTGACATCACCATCAGCTAGAAACTCCAGGTTGTTTCCATCGGCCCTGACGGACACTTCGCCTGTCAGGTTCGTGGTAACGCCGTTGACTATATAAACTGAAGTTTCATCTGGAATGGTGTCCCATGCAGCTACCGTGGCAACTTTACTACCCAGATCGTACGCTGTGATAGTGCGGGCTTGGCCATATCCTTTCCCGCCGATGATCTGAATGGTATTTCCATTCAAATCAGCAGATTCAGATGAATTCAGCTTGATCGTAGTGCCCGTGCTCCCAGACTGAGCCATCAACGCCTGTTGGGCGATGCCGAGACCGACGGTTATGTCTGAAATCAAATCTCCAATGACTTCATTTTGAACAGCGTTTCCCGCATCTTTCAAAACCGTAACAAAATACACACCCGGTTCGGCGCCACCCTCCAGCGCAACCATGAAGTGAGCGTCGTCGCTTAACTGGCCAACAACAGTGCGCGGAGCAACATCAGCTGTGATGGCTGAGTCTGTCTTGATATCAACGTCTACCTTGTCGGTCAGACCCGAACCTATCGAATCTGTAACTTCAAGTCCGCCACCGGCACCACCAGCATTTTCGCTGAGATCAAACCCGAGTTGCAGGTTCAAATTACCCGTGACATCAATTACCAGGCGCGTATCACTGGAGATGTTCGCAAGCGATCCAAGGTCCAGATCAAAGTTCGTCGGCAACTCCACCCCAACCAACTGCTGGTTCTCAATATTGACGTCTAGCGTCAGTTGCTTGGAAGCTACGTCGAAGGCCACAGCACCCGGCACATCAAAGATCTGCAGCATTCGGTCTGCAAGACCTTGCGCGGTAGTGAACAAGGCAGCGTTGGATGCATTCACAAGCTTGGGCGTATCGTCGCCAATGCCCACATTGTTTTCGGTCTGGCTGGACAGGACATCAACGACAGTTGTTGATACTTCGCCACCGTCAGTGATCTGGAAACTGATGCCGGCATTTCCGGCGAGGATGCCGGTCGAGGCAAGTGCTACATTTGTTTCAAGGAAAAGCACCTGGTCCGGCTTCGTCGCGCTCGGGCTTCCAGCAAACAGCTCGCCAAATCCGCCAGCGTCGTCTCCGTCAACCGACACATTAAACGAAGTGATGCTGGACTTCAGAGCAATGAACCTGACCTTGGAGCCATCTCCGATAGCCAGAATCCTGTCTGACAACCCAGCACTGCTCAATGCGCTATTGATGTCGGTGACCAGCTTGTCGGCACCGTCTTTGACGTTATCTGCGCCTTCATCATAGAGCAGCGCGTCCGACAGAATTTCCGCAAAATCAAGTGCACTTTCGAGCCCACCCTCGAGGAACGGAATCTCGATGGAAGAAATCAGTTCACCGTCACGGACGTTGTCCAGCCATGAGGTCAGCTGGCCTACCGAAGAAATGACGCCAGCAGCGCTCAGATTATTGAACACATCGAAGTTGGATGCAAAGTCCACACCCGCCAACAAGGTTATCGAGTTGCCGTCAAAGGGGTTGCCGGCAGCGGTTATGAACCCACTGCCGCCAACCAGACCCGCATCAGCTTCAAACTCCAGGCTGATATCAAAATTGGACGTGCCCGTCCCGTCACCGCTGGTGAGTTCAAGATCACTCAGATCAACTGCAGACAAGCCACTAGTATTGATTTCGGCGATCTTCGCTGCACTAAGCGCAACACCTGCACTCAACGATGCATCAGGATCAAGAATATCGGCGCCAGTAACGTCCACACTTGCATTAAGAAAACCGATCCTGGCATCAACAGCACCGCTGGTCTCAATGTCGATACCTGCCAGGAAATTGTCGACGGTAAGGGCGTAATTTACAGTCGTGGCCAGATCAAATCCCAGACTGAAACCAAACTGCAATCTGGACGTGGCAGCGATTCTGGCATCAACATCAAAGGCAACACCCAGGCCTTGAGCCTGTTCTCCGAGATTGTAAAAGAATGCGTTTTCCCGCTGTGCATCAAAGTTGATGCCCAGTTCGACCCGCGGCGTGCCGCCATTGTATGAGACCGCTACCTGAGCAAAACTGTTTGAAAGGTTCAGGTTGCCCAGATCACGCAGAATTTCGTCTACATTTACAAGGCTCGTTATTCCATTGGTTATGGCTGCAGATGTGTATCCAAGTTCAGTATCAGCAAGAGCCGTTCCGGTCACCGAGAAAGCCTGGATCTCAGCATCGAGAACCTGGAAGCCCAACCTGACTCCGCCCGAGGCAAGGACCTGCTTTACAGCAGTTATTTTGCCGGTAGCGGTCGCATCTGCCGCTAGTTGGATGTTGATATCGGTTACAAGTTTATCAATTGTCTGCACACCGGCTATCGGGACACTTACGTTCGCAGTGGCACCATCAATCGTCAGGTTGAACCCGTATGAGCCAACTGGTAGGATTGCACTGGTCAGTGCTGTTGGCGAAAGAATTGCAGCACCCAGGTGTTCCACCTGCTGTGCAAAAGTATCTGTGAGAACTGCTTCCAGTTCCGCTGCTGTAAACGATGTACCCGCGGTCGCAAAAAACTGATCAATTGCCAACCGGACCTGATCCAGAGCTTCGGCAAAATCCAGCGCCTTGGCAATCGTCACATCTGCCGTGCCACCTATCAGGGGCAAGCTGGTAGCAAGACCAGCGAGCTCTGCTGCATCCCGGATAAATTCCGAGAGGCTTTCCATGCCCGACAACAAATCGGCCTTAAGCGCATTGATGGTGGCAGCACTATTTGCCAGAACATCATCGCCACCGGTAATGACCAACGGCGCATCCAGAGTAGCCAGATTGGTCTGTGTTACCGTTCCGCCCAAACCAAGATTGATGGTGAGAGAACCAGTAGCGCCAGGATCAGCAAACACGTGCTCTTCCATGTCGCCGTTAAGCTCTTTCAGCTTGAAGTTGTCGGCTGAATCTAACTGCAGCTCAAACTGGCCATTGACCAGACTTGTCAGATCGAAGATCAAATCTGATCCCGTTCCCGAAGGCACCACGACGGGCTCAAAACCAGCGTATTCGTTCGATACACCATTTATGGCAATAAACCCTGCATCCGGAGCAGTCGGCGTGAACAGGAACGAGCCAGTAATACCCGACCCGACCTCGATGACATCAAAGCCACCATCACCGCCTTCAATCAGGCCGGTGATGTGTCCGCCCTGTTCGAGAATAAAGGTGTCTTCGTTGTCGCTTGCACCTTCCAGGTCCTCAAAGTCAGCAAACAGAACCCCGCCCACGCGGCCTGAATTGACGCCATCAACAATCCAGGTGCTGTCTGGAGTAGGACCAATGAGCTTGTCACGGTTCTTGCCGCCAACCACACTTTCAATCGCCCGAAAACCGCCAATCCTGGTTGCCATGCCCAATGCCAGGTTGGCGAAAACTGTCGATGTATAGGCGTTGAAGTCCAGAATATCTTCGCCATCGCCGCCATCAACAATCCCGGTAATACCGGCACCTTCGGCAAGCGAATAGGTATCGCGTCCGTCACGGCCAAGCAGGTTCTCAATGTCAAAGAAGCTGACTGCATTGACTTCGCCAACATCCAGGCCAGAAATCAGCCATGTTGCATCGCCATCCGGCCCAATGACGGTGTCGTCACCGGCATCGCCATAGACGCCATCGGCACCACCACCGCCGGTCAGGACGTCATCTCCCTCAC
>JBDNEZ010000186.1:0-6214 GCA_041690095.1 Anderseniella sp. | reverse complement strand
TCGCGTGCTGGATGAATATGGGCGTCCTCAACCCGATGTGCTGATAGAAGTCTGGCAGGCAAATGCCGGTGGGCGGTATCGCCATGTGCGCGATGGTTACCTGGCGCCGATTGACCGGAATTTTTCCGGCTATGGCCGCTGCCTGTCGGACGCGGAGGGTAACTATTCGTTCCGCTCCATCCGCCCGGGTCCGTATCCGTTTCCCAACAATGGACCAGCCTGGCGGCCGGCGCATATCCATCTGTCGCTGTTCGGGGCATCGTTTGCCCAGCGCCTGATCACGCAGTTTTATTTCGAAGGTGATCCGCTGATCAAACATTGTGCCATTGTCAACGCGCTCAGCGACCCGGCGGCTGTCGACCGGCTGGTGGCCAAACTTGACCTCGACAACGCGCTGCCATTTGATGCGCTTGCCTATCATTTCGACATCGTGCTGCGCGGGCGCAATGAAACTCCTCTCGATGCGGACCATGGCTGATGACGAAGAGCCTCAAGGAAACGCCGTCGCAAACTGCCGGACCCTATGTGCACATCGGCCTGCTGCCCTCGGTAGCAGGGATTGAAATTGACCGGCACGGCATTGATGCACGCACCAATCTGAGCGGCGGCGCACCGATCATCATCACCGGCGTTGTCCGCGATGGCGCGGGTGACATCGTCAAGGACGCGCTGCTGGAAATCTGGCAGGCTGGCGGCGACGGACAATTTGCCGATGGGCACTCGGGCTTTGCGCGCAGCCACACTGATTTCGAAACCGGCGAATTCCGCTTCGAGACAGTTAAACCAGGTTCGGTTGACTGGACCGACGGCTCACCGCAGGCACCGCATATCACCCTGATGATCTTTGCCCGCGGCATCAATATCCATCTGCACACGCGTATCTACTTCGCTGATGAGATCGATGCCAACGCATCCGATCCGGTCCTGTGTGCCATACCGGAGGGCCGTGAAACCCTGCTGGCAAAACCCGATGCCGGTTCCAACAACTGCTATCGGTTTGACGTTTCGCTTCAGGGCGACGCTGAAACCGTGTTCTTCGACATTTAAGGAAAGCCATGTCTGATCCCTGTATTATCTGCGTTGCCATTACCGGTTCGGTACCGACCAAGGCGGCCAACCCCGCTGTACCGATCACCATCACCGAACAGATCGAGAGCAGCCATGAAGCTTTCGAGACCGGTGCGTCCATCGCCCACTGCCATGTGCGTAATGATGATGAAACCCCGACATCCGACCCGGACAAATTCGCCCGCCTCGGTGAGGGTCTGCGCAAGCACTGCCCCGGCATGATCATCCAGTATTCTACTGGCGGGCGTTCAGGTGCCGGCCATGAACGCGGCGGCATGTTGCCGCTGAAGCCGGACATGGCTTCCCTGACAGTCGGCTCCAACAATTTCCCGACCCGGGTTTATGAGAATTCACCGGATCTGGTTGACTGGCTGGCCGGTGAAATGTTGACCTATGGAATCAAACCGGAGATCGAAGCCTTTGATCTCAGTCATATTTTCCAGGCTGTGAAGATGGCCGAAGATGGCCGCATCAAGGCTCCATTATATGTGCAGTTCGTGATGGGCGTGAAGAACGCCATGCCTGTCGACAAGGACGTTTTTGAATTTTACGTCAAGACGCTGAAGCGGCTGGCACCCGACGCCAGATGGTGTGGTGCCGGCATCGCGCAAAACCAGATCGTACTCAATGAGTGGTGTATTGCAGCCGGGGGCCATGTGCGTACCGGGCTTGAGGACAATGTGCGGTTTGACCGCAACACGCTCGCGCCGTCCAACGCTGCGCTGGTGAAACGTGCCGTTGACCTGTGCGACAAGCATGAGCGACCCGTCGCCAGCTGGCAGCAGGCACGCGAGTTGCTGCAACTTCCCCTGGCCGCGTAAGGAAACCGCAAATGTCCCACGTCTTTCCCAGACATACCAAATCCCGGACGGCCACGGCGGTTGCCGGGGACGGTCCCTATATCATCGATGCCGACGGCAAGCGCTACCTGGATGCCTGCGGCGGCGCGGCGGTATCATGTCTTGGTCACTCCAACAAGGTTGTCCGCGAAGCGGTGAAATCGCAACTTGATCAGCTGGCCTGGGCACACACCAGCTTCTTCACCTCCGAGCCCGCGGAACAACTGGCCGACATGCTGATCGAGCGTGCGCCACCAGGCATCGACCGGGTGTATTTCGTGTCCGGCGGATCGGAGGCAACCGAAGCCTCGATGAAACTGGCCCGGCAATATTTTCTGGAAAAGGGTGAGCCGAACCGGCGGCATGTCATTGCGCGCTGGCAAAGCTATCACGGCAATACGCTGGGCGCGCTGGCGGCCGGCGGCAATCGCTGGCGCCGCAAGCAGTTTGAGCCTTTTCTGACTACCGCCATGCATCACATTGATGCCTGCTATTTCTGGCGCTGGGCGCAAACCGGGGAAACGCCGGAAGCCTATGGCCTGCGCATGGCCAATCAACTCGAAGAAAAAATTCTGGAACTTGGCGAAGACAGCGTTGCGGCGTTTATTGCCGAACCTGTCGTGGGTGCCACTCTTGGTGCAGTTGCAGCGGAAGCCGGTTACTTCAAGCGCATTCGCGAGATCTGCGACAAATACGGTGTGTTGCTGATCCTGGATGAGGTGATGTGCGGCATGGGCCGGTGCGGTACGCTGTTCGCGTCAGAACGCGAAGGCATATCGCCGGACATGGTGTGCATCGCCAAGGGCCTGGGTGCCGGCATTCAGCCCATCGGTGCCATGCTGTGTTCCGGTGAAATCTATTCAGCCATTGAACACGGCTCCGGCTTCTTCCAGCATGGACATACCTATCTCGGTCACGCGGCAGCTTGTGCGGCAGGCGTGGCGGTATTGCAGGAGGTCGAGCGGCATGACCTTCTGGCCAATGTCAACGCAATGGGGGCAAAGCTGATGACGGCGCTTGAGGCACGCTTCGGCCAGCATCCCCATGTCGGCGATGTTCGCGGGCGGGGCCTGTTCCTCGGTGTTGAACTGGTCCAGGACAAGGATACCAAGGACCCGTTTGACCCGAGTTTGAAACTTCATGCCGATATCAAGAAGCGGGCACTGGCCGATGGCCTGATGGTTTATCCGATGGGCGGCACAGTCGACGGACTGGCTGGTGACCACGTATTGATCGCGCCGCCCTATATCATCAACGAGATCCATGTTGCAGAAATCGTCGGCAAGCTCGACACCGCGATCGACGGCGCGCTGAATGCCAGCAAGGCGGCATAACACCCATGTCTGACACAACAAATCTCACCGGTCTGGGCAAAGACTCTGCCCTGCCCGCCTCACCGGACCAGGCCATCATGGAGCGCGTGGCGTCGCCGCATCGCGATACCGACTATCTGGTGCGGTTTGCGGTACCTGAATTCACCTCGATCTGCCCGGTGACCGGTCAACCGGATTTTGCGCATCTGGTGATCGACTACGTGCCGGAGAACTGGATTGTCGAGTCCAAATCACTCAAGCTCTACCTGGGCTCATTCCGCAACCACGGTGCTTTCCATGAAGACTGCACGGTACGGGTGGGGCGCGATATCGTGGCCCTGCTTGAACCCAAATGGCTGAGGATTGGCGGATACTGGTATCCGCGCGGCGGCATTCCGATAGATGTTTTCTGGCAAAGCGGTGAACCGCCCAAGGGCCTCTGGCTGCCGGACCAAGGTGTCGCGCCCTATCGCGGCCGGGGATAATCACTGCCGACTTGCGTGCGCACTCCGTGTTTCGGGTGGCGACGCAGCACTGGTCGTGGCAACAGTGCCATGATGAACACAAAAAACATCAATCAGACAATGGGTATGAGCGAATGGGCAATGCTGATCGCCCTGTCGCTGATCTGGGCAGGCTCATTCTACACAGTCGGGGTCGCAGTCAAGGAGCTGCCGTCGCTGACCATCGTGGTGTCCAGGGTGATGCTTGGCGCGTTGGGTCTATGGGTATTCGTATGGCTCGCGGGCATAAAGGTACCAAAAGACAGGCGCGTCTGGATTGCCTTTTTTGGCATGGGTCTGTTGAACAATGCGATCCCCTTCACACTGATTGTCTGGGGACAGCATCATATCGCATCCGTGCTTGCAGCTATCATCAATGCGACCACACCATTGTTCACGGTGCTTGTGGCCAATGCCCTGATCAATGATGAACGGGCCACTCCAGGCAAGCTGGTTGGCGTCTTCATCGGTATTACAGGAGTTGCCTGGATGATTGGCGGCGCTGCCATTGCCGGTCTTGGCAACGCGATGATTGCCCAGCTCGCCATCGTCGGCGCTGCGATATCGTATGCTTTCGCCAGTGTGTTCGGCCGCCGCTTTCGCGCCATGGGTGTTGAGCCAGTTGCCACTGCGACCGGCCAGGTCACCTGCTCCAGTCTTATGCTGGTGCCCGTCATGCTGTTGGTTGACCGGCCATGGACGCTGCCGATGCCGGGACTTGATACGATGGTTGCCGTACTGGCCCTGGCGCTGGTGTGTACATCGCTGGCCTACATTCTGTATTTCAGGATTCTGCAGTCTGCCGGGGCAACCAACCTCGCCTTGGTGACGTTCATCATTCCGCCGGGCGCGATCTTGCTCGGCATATTGTTTCTCGACGAGACATTGCAGACCCGCCATGCCATCGGCATGGCCCTGATTGCCGTTGGCCTTGTCCTGATTGATGGCAAACTGACTGACAAACTGAAAACGCGGTATTCCTGAGAACTACCGCGTCAATTACAGTCGAAATTTCGGACCGATATTAGTCGCGCGCCACCCTGCGACCAACCCGGGCGGTGTAGACCTCGCGCTTGTCGATGGCCTTGAACATCATGGTCTCGCCATCCTTGCTGTTGGTGGCTACAAACCAGTCACCGTTCTGGGAAATGGCGCCGCACTTGTATTCACCGCGTGTCCATGACCGCCACGAGATGCACAGCTCTTCATCCTTGATAACCCACAGCCCCTTGTCTTCCTTGCCGAAAGCCCTACCCAGCATTGTGCCGTCATCGTTTGCCGCGATCAGCAATCGGTAGCCGCCGGCCACACGGGCTTCATAGGTTCCGGGGAACAGCCCTTCCAGTGCATCAGGTTCCATTGAAAGCTGATCCACCGGAACAGCGTCAAGCTGTTCTGCCAGAGCGGCACCGGCAAGGGGAAGTGCCAGCATGGTTGCGGTAAAAATGGTAATCAGCTTTTTCATGGAAATTCCCTTGGAGAACTAACTTTAACAGGTGCGACAGAAGACATATCCCGGCTTCCCCGTACTCAATTCCGATAGATATGCGTTGGGATGAGTATCTGCCTGTATGGTAACCATTAGATTAACTTAGTGTTCAAATGCCACAGTATCATGCGCATTCGGTGTCACAATTGCGGCTTCTCGGCTTGGTTAACCCGGCTGACGGACACCTATTTTACTGTATTTTCTGCACGAATTTGCGAACCTCAACATTGAATTTCTACTTTTCCGCTCCCGGCGAAAGAGAGTTGATTGATCATCATACATTGAAAAACTTCATACATTTGAGCTTTCCGAATACGGTGCCGGAAAGTCGAAAAGAGCTGGGCGGAGCATCTTGCCAGGCGCGTTGTGCGGCGCACATGATACGGCATGAATGGCGATCCTGACCATTGCCGGAACAGATGTTCAGAGTTGGCAGTGCTCTCACGACACCGTTAACCGGCAGTTCTTCATCCGAACGTGTCACACTGACCAATATCTCCGGTTTGAATGCCGCGCTGGAACCACTCAACGCGCTGGGCAGAGGTGCCGTGGGTGAAACTTTCGGGAACAACATAGCCCTGGCTGCGCTTTTGCAGACGGTCGTCACCTATGGCCGTTGCAGCATTGATACCTTCTTCGATATCGCCTTGATCCAAAATGCTTTTGTTGTCGCGCGCCCACACGCCTGCCAGACAGTCTGCCTGCAATTCCATGCGAACAGACAAGCGGTTGGCGTCGGTTTTTGACGCCCGTTGACGAGCGGCGGTCACCTTGTCGGCAATACCGAGCAGGGTCTGGACATGATGACCGACCTCATGGGCGATAACATAAGCATGCGCAAAATCACCCGGAGCACCAAGGCGCGTACTCATGTCACGGAAGAAGCTCAGGTCGATGTAAATCTTCCTGTCGAGCGGACAGTAGAACGGCCCCATCGCCGACTGGGCAGCACCACAGGCCGATTGTACGAAGCCGGAGAACAGAACCATACGTGGTTCTTCG
>JBDNEZ010000185.1:0-24951 GCA_041690095.1 Anderseniella sp. | reverse complement strand
TGCCGTTCTGGTTCGTGTGCAAGGTGCTGTTGGTGCTTGCTATGTCTGCAGCACATGTGTGGCTCGCTGTTCAGGTGAAACTGTTTGCAGCAGATGGAAATCCCAAATCTGCAAAATTGTTCCGCATTGCCAATGAAGTGCCTACGGTGCTGATGATTGCGATTGTGATTTTGGTGGTCGTGAAACCGTTCGTTTGAGTGAGTGATTTGAATTTTACTATTTTCTAAAGCTGCCGAAGCTGTTATAGACCTGCCAGCAAGGCTCCTTTTTTGATGGGCAGCCGATGCCTCCCCTTTCTGGTAAGCACTCAACCTGGCACGAGAGCTGATTACCAATTTTCCTGATCACACATATGGGTCGATAACTTATGACCAAGCTTGACGAACTCGAACAGATCAAACTTTTTGATCTCAAGCAGAAATCCCCCGCCGAACTGCTAAGTGCAGCAGAAGAGCTTGAAGTTGAAAATGCCAGTGTGCTGCGCAAGCAGGAACTGATGTTTACAATTCTGAAAAGCCTGGCCGCCCGTGATGTCAACATCATTGGTGAGGGGGTGGTGGAAGTGATGCCGGACGGGTTCGGGTTCCTGCGATCGCCGGATGCGAATTATCTTGCCGGACCGGATGATATTTATGTGAGCCCGAGTCAGATCCGCAAGTTTGCTCTGAAGACCGGCGATACGGTCGAAGGTGATATCCGCAGCCCGAAAGACGGTGAGCGGTACTTTGCGTTGCTCAAGGTCAACTCGATCAACTTCCAGGAGCCGGAGAAGGTTCGCCACAAAATCCATTTCGACAACTTGACGCCGTTGTATCCTGACGAGCGTTTGTTCATGGAAGTCAATGATCCGACGAAAAAGGATTATTCAAGCCGGGTCATCGATCTGGTTGCACCATTGGGCAAAGGCCAGCGGGCGTTGATCGTGGCGCCACCCAGAACGGGTAAAACGGTATTGCTGCAAAATATTGCGCAGTCGGTAGCGACCAACCATCCGGAATGCTACCTGATTGTGCTGCTGATCGATGAGCGTCCCGAAGAAGTCACGGACATGCGTCGCTCGGTGCGTGGAGAAGTGGTCAGTTCAACTTTTGACGAACCTGCAAGCCGGCATGTTCAGGTTGCCGAGATGGTTATCGAGAAGGCCAAACGGCTGGTCGAGCATGGCCGTGATGTGGTGATTTTGCTGGACTCGATCACCCGTCTTGGACGCGCCTACAATACGGTTGTGCCGTCGTCAGGCAAGGTTCTGACCGGTGGTGTCGACGCCAATGCGCTGCAGCGCCCGAAGCGCTTCTTCGGTGCAGCGCGTAATATCGAAGAAGGTGGGTCACTGACCATCATTGCCACAGCACTGATCGATACCGGCAGCCGTATGGACGAAGTGATCTTCGAAGAGTTCAAGGGAACCGGTAACTCGGAACTTGTTCTTGATCGCAAGGTGGCTGACAAGCGTGTGTTCCCGGCGATGGACATTCTGCGGTCCGGTACACGCAAGGAAGAGCTTCTGGTTGAACCTGTCAATCTCAAGAAAACATATGTATTGCGCCGGATTCTGAACCCGATGGGCACCGTTGATGCGGTCGAGTTCCTGCTCGATAAACTGCGCCAGACCAAGTCGAATGACGACTTCTTCGATTCAATGAATGCCTGATTTCAAAAGATCTTCGGCATTGGTTACCGGTAGGTTGCAGGTCTGATTGCGGCACAGGAATACGGCTGGATGGTCAAGGCCGGTTTTTCCTGATGCCGGATGATCGGCCGCCAGTTTGGTGTTTTTGTCGACGTGCATGATCAATCGATTCGGTGCCGAAATCCTGAGACAGGCCGAATGAAGGTCACTGAAGCTCTCATCGGTGGCATCACCGACAAGAATGAGCTGCGTCTGTTCTGACAGTGCGGTGAATGCCAGCCAGGCAGTCGGACAGGCAAACGGATTGCTGGTCATATGCGGTTTGAGCCAGGAGAAGACCGCCTCGGCAGTTTTCAAATAGTCCGGCTTGTTGAGGTACGTTGACAGCTTCCACAGATTGATCACCATGGTGGCGTTGGCATTTGGTGTCACATCGTCATTGGCATATTTGTCCAGCACGATAAGGTCTGTCGCATCGCCGGGTGCCATGGTGAATGCATTGTCTGTCTGGTCGAAATAATATGCCAGGGCTTCGCTCATCAAGATGTCGGCTTGTGCCACCCGGTTCCAGTCCAGGGTGACTTCATAGGCAGCAAGATTGGCAGAAATCAGCAATGCGTAGTCGTCGGCAGTTGCGTGACTTCTGACCTGACCGCTTCTGAAACTGTGATAGAGCCGCCCTGCCGAGCGCAAATGGGTTTGCAGGTTTTCCAGCGTTGTCAGTGCTACTTGTTCAAGCGCTTTGTCCTGCAGTGTAACTGACGCATTCAGCAAGGCGATAACGGTCAAGGCATTCCAGTCAGTCAACGCCTTGTCATCCCAGCCTGGAGCAATTCGTTGACCGCGATGGGCCAGCAGTTGGCTACGTGCCCGGGTTAGCAGCATCTCTTCTTCATCAGATAACCAGTCGGGATGATCGGTTCGGTTGAGGATGTTGCTATGCTCCCAATTGCCTTGCTCCGACACGTCATAAACCTGGCAAAACCGGTCTCGAATTGATTCGGTTAAGAAATGGTTAATTTCTGATCTGGTCCAGCAATAGAACTTTCCTTCAACGCCTTCGGAATCCGCGTCATAGCTTGATGCGAACAGGCCTTCTCCGGTCTGCATGTCGGACAGCAACCAGGCCGCAGTTTGTTCGATTCGCTGGCGGAACAGTTTGTTGGGCGCGGCGTTGTTCATCTTGCAGAGCAGTGTCAGGTATTGTGCGTTGTCGTACAGCATCTTTTCGAAATGCGGCACCAGCCATTTTGCATCAACCGCATACCTGGCAATGCCGCCGCCCAGATGGTCATAGATGCCGCCCTGGGAGATCTTGTTCATGGTCAGCCACACAGGAGCATCATATCCCTTGTCCGGATAGGACTGATGCACGGACCACAGCAGCTGGAAAAGTGGTCCTTGTGGAAATTTGGGTGCCTGGCCAATGCCGCCATTGTCCGGATCGACAGCACGCATCACGTGCTGGATGGTTTGCTCGAGAAGATGTTGATCGGGATCGGGGCTGTTGCCGGCAGGCACAGGCGCGCCGAGACGATCAAGCAAAGCCTGGGTATTGGTCGAGATTTTTTCCGGCTCGGTTTGCCAGATACGGCTGAGCTCGCGTAATACATGTGAAAATGACGGGCGCCCGTATTTTGACTCAGGTGGAAAATATGTGCCGCCCCAGAACGGCTTCAGATCCGGCGTCAGGAACATGGTAAGCGGCCAGCCCCCCTGCTCTCCCATCACGTGAAGCGCATCCATATAGATGCGGTCTATGTCCGGGCGTTCCTCTCTGTCGACCTTGATATTGACGAAAAGGTCGTTCATCAGCGCTGCAACGGCGGTATCTTCAAAACTTTCATGGGCCATCACGTGGCACCAGTGGCAAGCCGCATAACCGATTGACAGCAGGATTGGCTTGTTTTTAGTTCGGGCTTCGTTAAACGCTTCGTCACCCCATGCAAACCAGTCAACGGGATTGGTGTCATGCTGAAGCAGGTACGGGCTGGTTTCCTTTGCCAGCCTGTTCTTTGTGGTCTTCGAATTCGACATGGGCTGAAGCTACCTTGTTACCGGTTTGAGGATATATGCCAGATACAGTGGATACGATTTACGCATTGTCGTCGGGTGGGGGCAAGGCAGGTATTGCAGTTGTGCGCGTGTCTGGTTCGCTGGCCCGGGTTGCAGTGCAGGTTTCATGTGGACGATTGCCGGCCGCGCGGATGGCTGAACGGGTATCGGTGAAGATATCACAAGGCACGGTCAAGCTCGATGAAGCCATTGTGCTGTGGTTTCCGGGGCCGCACAGCTTTACCGGCGAAGACATTGCGGAGTTTCATCTGCACGGCAGTCTGGGCATTGTCCGACTGTTTCTGGGCGAACTGGGTTCAATGGATGGATTTCGGCCGGCGGAACCGGGAGAGTTTACCAGACGTGCGCTGTCGAATGGCAAAATCGACCTGGTGGGTGTTGAGGGCCTGAATGACATGCTGGCGGCTGAAACCGCGACGCAGGTGAAACAGGCATTGTTTCACGTCGACGGCAGGGCCTCTGAAATATTCCACGCATGGCGCGACCAGTTGATTGAAGCCAGCGCACTGGCCGAAGCGTGTATTGATTTCACTGACGAAGAAGGTGTGGCCGACGCTGCGCTGCCGCAGATACGCGACAGTGTGCTTGATCTGATCAAAATCATGACGGAAAACCTGCACGACAGCGAACGCGGGCATCTCAACCGGCAAGGGGTGCGTGTTGTCCTGGCGGGCTCGCCGAATGTTGGCAAGTCCAGCCTGCTGAATGCGATTGCTGCACGTGATGTGGCCATTGTCAGCAGTGAAGCCGGCACGACCCGCGATATCGTGGAAGTCTCGCTTGATCTGGGGGGCGTCTCGATGATTATCAGCGATACGGCCGGTCTGCGCGATAAAGTCGATTCACATGTGGAACAATTGGGCATCGACCGGACGCACCAGCGGCTGTCATACGCCGATATTGTCATCAGTGTCGCATCACCTGACGCGAATTGGCAGAATACCGGTGTCGATTCACCTACGTTACGAATTTGGAACAAGGCCGATATTACCGCTCCAAAGCCGACGGATTCTTGTGAAATGGAAGTTTCAGCACTGACCGGCAAGGGTATCGAAGAATTGATGACACTGCTTGCCAGCATGGCTGCCGAGTTGTCCGGCGATGGCGAACCGGCTCTGCTGGTGCGCGAACGTCAGGTACAGGCTGTGAAGGCTGCCATATCGCATCTGAAAAATGCCCTGAAAGCGGATTTGCCGATTGAATTGATCGCCGAAGATCTCAGACGGGCTGCTCGAAACGTGGGCAAGTTGATCGGTGAGGTGGGTACCGAGGACCTGCTGGACAGCATTTTCTCGAAGTTCTGCATCGGGAAATGACAGATCAACGGAAATTTGTTTCACGTGAAACGAAGTCTTTTTTGATGTTTATCCACAGTTCGTGTATGGACCGTGAACGATGAAACAGAACCCGAATACAGAGTTTGACGTTGTGGTGGTCGGCGGCGGCCATGCAGGTTGCGAGGCCGCAAGTGCTGCAGCGCGCCGGGGCGCACGCACGGCTCTGGTGACCCACCGCAAATCGACCATTGGAGAAATGTCCTGTAACCCCGCAATGGGCGGTTTGGGCAAGGGGCACCTCATTCGGGAAATCGATGCACTGGATGGTTTGATTGCCAGGGCAAGCGACAAGGCGGCAATTCAATATCGGCTGCTCAACCGGTCAAAGGGGCCTGCAGTCCGCGGTCCACGTGCACAGATCGACAGGAAGCTGTATCGCGCGGCCATGCAGCAGGAAATCCTGGGCCACACCAACCTGAGCGTGATTGAAGCTGCGGTTGGCGCCTTTATGATGAAGGACGGCAGGGTTTGCGGCATCGTGGGCGAGGATGGTCGGGAAATATCCTGTCTTGCCGTTGTGCTGACTACAGGGACGTTTCTCGGTGGGTTGATCCATATAGGCGAAAAGAAGATACCGGCAGGCCGGGCTGGTGAGGAACCGAGCAACGGACTGTCCCGGGTGTTGCGCGGCACCGGATTGCAGATCGGGCGGCTGAAAACCGGAACACCGCCGCGACTCGACGCAGCCACGATCAACTACGACAATCTGGAGGAACAGGCCGGTGACGCGCATCCGTTCTATTTCTCGACGCTGACAACTCACACCCATGCACCACAGGTCAGTTGCCATATCACGCATACCAACGCAGCTACCCACAAGATCATCTCCGACAATCTGCACAAATCGGCGATGTATGCCGGTTTTATCGAGGGGACCGGGCCACGCTACTGTCCATCCATTGAAGATAAGGTGGTCAAGTTTGCTGATCGGACATCGCACCAGATCTTCCTGGAACCAGAAGGCATAGATGACATAACCATCTATCCCAACGGAATTTCAACCTCGTTGCCGGAAGAAGTGCAGGACGCTTACGTCCATTCAATTGCCGGCCTTGAAAACGTGAAAATCCTGCAGCCGGGCTATGCTATTGAATATGATTATGTCGACCCGCGCGAACTGGACGCTTCACTGGCAGTCAAAAAGCTGCCCGGGCTGTTTCTTGCCGGCCAGATCAATGGCACGACAGGTTATGAAGAAGCTGCCGCGCAAGGTCTTGTCGCCGGGGCAAATGCAGCGGCTCGCGCATGTCAGCTCGATGAGCTGAGGATTGACCGGTCGCAAGGCTATATCGGGGTCATGATCGATGATCTGGTCACCAGGGGCGTGAGCGAACCCTATCGGATGTTTACCTCGCGTGCCGAGTACCGGTTGCTGTTGCGTGCTGACAATGCTGACCAGCGTCTCACGCCGCTGGCAATTGAAAAGGGGCTGTGTTCACAACTCAGAAAGCAATTGTTCGATGCCAGGACTGAACAGCTGACCGGCTTGCGGGACAAGTTGCAGACACTGGTGCTGAGCCCACATGCTGCGGAGGCCGCCGGCTTGCCGGCCAACAAGGACGGCAAGATCAGATCGGCATACGAGTATCTGTCCTATCCGGACATCGACGTTGCCCGGTTGGGTCTGGTGTGGCCCGAGCTGCTGGAGACGGCAAGTGAACTGCGAGAGCTGGTTGAGGCTGAAGCGATCTACGCAACCTATGTGGACCGGCAGAAAGCCGAGATTGAGGCATTCAACCAGGATGCAACCATCACGATCCCGGAAGACATCGATTATGGTTTGATTTCCGGGCTGTCCAACGAGGTTCGCCAGAAGCTCAGCGAGCGCCGTCCGGAGACGATCGGTCATGCCGCCCGGATTGACGGCGTAACCCCGGGGGCGCTGGTTCTGGTCATCGCCCATATGAGAAAATATCCAGCCGCGCGGCTGGCTGGTTGACCGAACATGGCGCAGTTACGCTTGATTCCGGAAGATATTGCGCCTGATGACTTGCTTGAAGCGTTCAATGTTTCACGTGAATCACTGGAAAAACTCCGCCGATATGTCGCCGAACTGCTGCACTGGCAGAAAAGCATCAACCTGATATCACCTGCCACGGTCAATCAGGTCTGGCACCGTCATATCTGCGACGGCTTGCAGTTATGCGATCATCTCAGCGGAGAAGAGGCTCTCATCGTTGATATCGGATCGGGTGCGGGCATACCGGGCATACCACTGGCGGTATGGCTGGCAGAAAAAAGTATGGCTACGCAAGTCGTGATGATTGAGAGCAACTCCAGGAAGGCAGCGTTTCTGAAACATGTCAGCAGGGTTTGCAATTTAAACACACGAATCATCAACACGCGGGTAGAATTGATCAGTAAATCGGAGTTGAACCAGAAACCGGATGTGTGTGTGGCCAGAGCCTTGGCACCATTGTCCCGATTGCTGGAACTGACAGCCCGTTTTCCGGTTCATCCACAAAGAATGTTGTTTCTAAAGGGACAAGATGTAGATGTGGAATTGACCGAAGCTACTAAATGTTGGAATGTCTCGTTCTGCAAACACCCAAGTCGCACCCAGAAAAATGGCTGCATTCTTGAAATTCATGAGGCCGAACTTGTCAGCGAAAGCAATACAGCATCCGACTAGACCATCGCCGCGGATTCTGGCGATTGCCAACCAGAAGGGTGGGGTCGGCAAAACCACGACAGCCATCAATCTCGGCACGGCGCTGGCCGCGGTTGGTGAAAAGGTTCTGGTGATCGATCTGGATCCCCAGGGGAATGCCAGCACCGGCCTGGGCATCGAGCGCACTCCGGGCCAATTGTCCACTTATGAGGTATTGGTCGGCGAAGCGGACCTGCAGCAGGCGATCAAGGGATCGGAGATTCCAGGTCTCGACTGCGCGCCGTCTTCGATGGATTTGCTTGGCGCCGAACTGGAACTCGCTGAATATACCCGCAAGACCTACCGGTTGAAGGACGCCATCGAAAAACTGAACGTGTTCAGTGAAGCAAGCCCGTACACATATATTCTGGTAGATTGTCCACCTTCATTGAATTTGCTGACCATCAATTCACTGTCGGCAGCAGATGCCATACTGGTTCCACTGCAATGTGAGTTCTTTGCCCTGGAAGGCCTGAGCCAGTTGCTCAATACGGTTGAACGGGTGAAGGCCAACCTCAACCCGGCACTGGAAATTCAGGGCATTGTCCTGACCATGTTTGATCGTAGAAACTCACTGTCGGAGCAGGTGGCGCAGGACGTCCGCAACGTCCTTGGTGCAAAGGTTTATGAGACGGTTATACCGCGCAATGTCCGGGTGTCCGAAGCCCCGTCCTATGGCAAGCCGGTGTTACTTTATGACAATACATGCGCTGGATCGCAGGCCTATATTCGTCTTGCATCCGAAATAATCCGCCGGGAGCGTTCATTGCGCGCGGCCTGAGAAGACAACAATGACATCTGAGAAAAAATCATGACGGCATTACCAAAAAAGAGATTGGGCCGCGGGCTCGCCGCATTGATCGGCGATGCCGCTCCGGCAGAGCTTGCGACACAGCAGGCGCCAAGGCAAATCAACGGTTTGCGGGAACTGCCGATTGAACTTGTGCGAAGCAACACGCTGAACCCGCGCAAGATATTCAACGAAGAAGAGCTGGATGACCTCGTTCGATCAGTTGCTGAAAAAGGCATTCTTCAGCCAGTTGTGGTGCGACCGGTCGATAATGGCAAAGCCTATCAAATCGTGGCCGGAGAGCGTCGTTGGCGCGCGGCTCAAAAAGCTGGCCTGCATCAGATACCGGCGCTGGTTCGTGAACTCACCGACAAGGAAGTACTCGAGATCGCGCTGATTGAAAACGTTCAGCGGTCCGATCTCAATCCGGTTGAAGAAGCCCATGGCTACCAGCAACTGATAGAACAATTTGACTATACCCAGCAGCAACTGGCGCAATCAATCGGCAAGAGCCGCAGCCATATTGCCAACACGCTGCGTTTGACGGCGCTGCCGGCGTCGGTACTGGAAGCGCTGCAAACCGGCAAGTTGACAGCCGGCCATGCCCGGGCGCTGATTGCAACTGAAAATCCGCAATCCCTCGCCCAGAAAATCATCGCACTGGGATTGTCCGTCCGCCAGGCCGAAGCACTGGCACGCGATACCGGTTCAGGAACTGCAAGCAAGTCGCCTGACAAGCCAAGGGATACCAATATAGCTGCAGTGGAAAAGCTGTTGACGGAAGCCTTGGGACTCAAGGTATCAATTGCCATTAAGAATGCTGAAAAAGGTAAATTAACAATACATTACAATAACTTAGATCAACTTGACCTGGTTTGCGCCAAGCTCGGCATACGGTCTTAAACCTCACCAGATGGATAAAGATGCTCTGGTTCAACTTCTGCGATGAAACAAGCCGGCGGCTGAAATCACGAAGCGTTCGGCGAGTGGCCACCCGATCAGTGACTTTCTGCGAGCCTCCGAGTTGGCGATGCGTAATCGTTCGGCAGCTATCAAAAGCTGAGGCAGGCTGCAGACCGCGAGCTGTGCTGCCAGAGCACCGTGGCGTTTGAAAAATATCGGTGGCCGCCAGTCCTTGATGACGGCATCAGCCCGTCTACCGACTTGCATCGCAGATGCCATATCCACCAACAGCGTGCAATGATTGGTCAATGCAATCAGAACCGAAGCCGGTTGCTGGCCCTGTTGTTGCAATGTAGTGATCGCCTGAACAGCCACCGCGGTTCTACCGGTGAAAACTGCATCAATCAAACTTTCCATTGAAGCTGCTTCATTGCCGGCAATAATCTCAGCTATGTCAGCAACGGACAACGTGCCGCTGTCACCGGCGTAGCTGGCCAGTTTATCAAGTTCGGATTGCAGCAGGGCGGCATTTCCGCCAACAGCATCGACTACCAGTTCAATCGCAGCACGATCAATGGTGACGCCAAGCCCGGACATGTAAGAAGCTGAGAACTGGCACAGTTCCGTAGCACTTTGGTCAAAACACACCGAAAAGGCCAAATCCGGGGACGCCTCGAACTCTTTGCGCAGTGGGGATGATTTTTTCAGGTCACCGGCGGTGACCAGCAACAGGCAATCGGACCATCCGACACTGATTGCGCTGATGCATGCCTTGTGAACCGTACTGGATGCAGCATCAACCAATACCAGTTTGTCGGCACCGAACATGGAAATGGACTGCAGTTCCTCCAGCAGGCGGCCGGTATCAGCAACCAGGTCGGTATCCGAGAACCGGACAACTTCACCGTCTGGATGACTGGAGACGAAATTCCTGACCGCCTGATTTTTCAAACGGTTGAGCAATTCCCAGTTGGGGCCGCAAATCAGGGCGCCCTTGAACTTTCTGGACGGGGAACCGAAAGCCGCTTCAAACCCTTCGGGCTTGACCACCGTCATTTAATTGGTGGCGAGAAATGCCGCTAAACGAGTCCGCACTTCCTGGCCGACCTGCTTGGCTGCCTGCTCTTCGGCATTTACGCGAGCCTGCACATTTGCGAACGAAGCATCCAGTCTGTCGTAAGGCACCCGGCTGAACGCCTTGCCGGAAAACAGCACACTTTGCGTTGCAGCATCCACCAGCTGGAACCTGGTCGTCAGATTATAAGCCAATCTGCGATGGACCGTATCTGATGTATTGATCAGCGTTTGCGCGTCACCCTTTACGTCGAGTTTCAGATAATACCGATCCTGAGCCTGGGTACCGACCGGTCTGGTAGAGCGCACGATTTCATTGCGAATCAGTTGACCTACGCGAGTTGTTTGCTGAGCAACGCTGACCTCGGCAAGTTCCTGAGTAACCGAGGATCCATCATCGCGGGTCGCGTAAAGCGGCTGATACCCGCACGCAGACAAACCCAGCAAGCCAGCCAAAACAACCGATCTAATTATATGTTTCGAGAACATCATCATCCCGCGACTATATTCACCAATCTGTCCGGCACAACAATAACCTTGCGAACCGATAAACCGTCCAGACTTCGTATCACATTCTCGTGCTGAAGACATGCCTGTTCTACCGACTGGCGGTCAGCTCCCTTGGCAAACTCCATTTCAGCACGTTTCTTACCGTTAATCTGGACTACAAGCGTGACGTTGTCACTGATAAGAAGACTTTCATCGTGATTCGGCCATTCGGCATCACAGGCCAATCCGTCGCACCCCAGTACGTGCCAGCACTCTTCGGCCAGATGCGGCATCATCGGTGCAAACAACTGCACCAGAGACACTACCGCTTCGCGCTGCGCCATTTTCAATTCATCCGACCTGTCTTGTCCCGACAGCGACGCCGCCACCGCATTGACCAGTTCGTAGACCCGCGCAATGGCGCGATTGAATCGCAGATTGGTGATATCATCGCCGACAGACACAATCGCCATATGGGCGCTTTTGCGAAGCTCAACGACTGTCGATGCCGCACTCTGGCGCAACACATCCGGCAAGATCGAAACATCATCAGCCGCTACCTGTCCGACCAGGCGCCAAATTCGTTGCACAAACCGCCAGGCACCAACGACCCCGGCCTCCGTCCACTCAATATCACGCTCGGGCGGCGTATCGGACAACATGAACCAGCGGGCGGTATCGGCCCCGTACTGTTCAATGATGTCATCGGGATCAATGACATTGCGTTTCGACTTGGACATTTTCTCTGCAGGGCCGAGGGTGATTTCTTCACCCGACACAATGTCAGTCAGCTTGTCGTCGTGCTTTGCCACCTGTGTAGGGACGATCCATTCACCGGTTTTTGAGCGGTAGGTTTCATGTATCACCATGCCCTGGGTGAACAGGGATTTGAAAGGCTCTGCAAAATCGAGGTAGCCGACTTTCTTCATGGCGCGCACGAAAAAGCGGGAATACAGCAAATGCAGAATGGCATGCTCTATGCCGCCGATGTACTGATCCACCGGCATCCAGTAGCTCGCTGCGTCCTTGTCCACGGGCTGTTCCGAATGCGGCGAGCAGAAACGGGCAAAATACCAGGACGAATCGACAAAAGTGTCAAACGTATCGGTTTCCCGACGGGCCGGGCGATTACATTTCGGACACGAAACAGACTTCCACTGTTCATGATGCTCAAGCGGATTGCCGGGTTTGTCAAAGTTGATATCATCCGGCAACACGACGGGAAGATCCGCAAGCGGGACTTCAACCACGCCGCAATCATCGCAGTGGATAAACGGAATCGGGCAACCCCAATAGCGCTGGCGCGACACACCCCAGTCGCGCAACCGGTAATTTGTCTTGCGTTCGCCAATGCCTGCTTCAGCCATTCGTCTGGCAACTTCTGCCTTGGCATCGTCGACCGACATTCCATCGAGAAACTGCGAATTGACCATGTGAACGCCAGACGTATCCTTTTCCAGCAACGCCTCGTCGCCGACTTGCAGAGACGCGGCAACGGTGTCTTTCGGCGCAACCACCGGGATGACCGGCAGATTATACTTGCGTGCAAAATCAAGGTCGCGCTGATCATGGGCGGGGCAGCCGAATACAGCGCCTTCACCATAGCCGATCAGCACAAAATTCGCCGCATACACCGGCAAGCGCATGCTGGCATCAAACGGATGACGCGCATAGATGCCAAGCGGTACGCCCTTCTTTTCAGCGCGTTCAATGGCTTCTTCACTGGTCCCCAGTGCGGCACATTCCTTCTGGAAGGCCTTGATGGTAGCGGAGTGCCCGGCCGCCTTCTGGGTCAGGGCATGATCAGCCGAGATGGCGCAGAAACTGGCCCCGAAAATGGTATCGTGCCGGGTTGTGTAAACCGTCAACTTGTCATCAAGCTGGATGCCGGCCTCGTCTTCAAGCACGAAGGAAAATCGCAGGCCTTCAGATTTGCCGATCCAGTTGCGCTGCATCAGCCGGACTTTTTCCGGCCAGTCGGTCAGTGTGTCCAGCGCAGACAACAATTCCTCCGACATATCGGAAATCTTCAGAAACCACTGAGCAAGTTCGCGTTTCTCGACCGGCGCGCCCGAGCGCCAGCCGCACCCGTCAATGACCTGCTCATTGGCCAGTACTGTCTGGTCCACCGGGTCCCAGTTTACCATCGAGACTTTGCGCTCAACCAGACCGGCCTTGTAGAACTCGATGAACATGCGCTGTTCCTGGCCGTAATATTCCGGGTCACAGGTTGCGAACTCACGGGTCCAGTCAATGGCCAGTCCCATGGATTTCAATTGATCGCGCATGGTGGCGATATTTTCATAGGTCCAGGACTTGGGGTGGACCTTGCGCTCAATGGCAGCATTTTCTGCCGGCATGCCAAACGCGTCCCAGCCCATCGGATGCATTACATTGTAACCGCACGCCTTGCGGAAACGCGCGATTACATCACCCATCGTGTAATTGCGGACATGACCCATATGGATGCGTCCGGAAGGATAGGGGAACATCTCAAGCACATAATATTTCGGCTTGTCGGATGTATTGCTGGCCACAAAGCTGCCCGCGTCCACCCAGGTTTTCTGCCACTTGGCTTCTACGCCGCGGGGATTGTATCGCTCAGTCGACATTTGTTGTGATATGCCTGTTGGTTGATGCTGATCTGTATTGGCAAGTGCAGTATCAGGAAGCAACCTGACGGGCAAGCAAGACGGCCATATTAAGATGAATACAATTATCGAACGCTATCATGATGTGACGGCCCGCATTGCGGCTGCCGCCAGAAAATCCAACCGGTCGGCAGGCGATATTACGCTTGTCGCGGTCTCGAAGACCTATTGTGAGGATGATATCGAGCCACTGCTGCAGCTTGGCCATCGGGTGTTCGGTGAAAACAGGGTGCAGGAATCACAGGGCAAATGGCCATCGCTGAAACAGCACCATGCCGATATCAGCCTGCATCTCATCGGACCGCTGCAGACCAACAAGGCGCGCGAGGCCGTGGCGTTGTTTGACGCCATCGAAACAGTCGACCGGGAAAAGCTGGCGCGGACACTGGCAAAAGAAATCCAGTCTGCCGGTAAATCTCCGGAATTGTTTGTCCAGGTGAATACCGGCAATGAACCCCAAAAGGCAGGCATTGTGCCGGAACAGGCCGACGCATTTGTGAAACTGTGCACCGAAACCTACGGCCTGATCGTCACCGGCATGATGTGCATTCCGCCGTTCGACGAGGATCCGGTTCCACACTTCACCCGGCTTGCAGCAATTGCTGAACGCAATGGAGTGAGCAAGCTCAGCATGGGCATGAGCGCGGATTTTGAAACCGCAATTGAGCTGGGGGCTACCCATCTGCGTGTTGGTAGTGCGATTTTTGGTGCCCGGACATAGATAAATCAAGATAATTCAAGAAACGCAGCCGATGTGTAAAACCGTTTCTGATCCGGAACGTGCCAGTACCTGACGCAAATGATCCTGCCTGAGAGCGATACAGCCCTGCGTCGCCAACCCGTCCGGGTGGCGCACGTGCATGAAAACAGCACTACCCTTTCCAGGCACTACCGGATCGTCATTGTGGCCAAGCACGACGATCAGGTCGTACAAATGATCATCGCGCCACAGTTTCTCGTGGCCATACCCAAAAGGCAACCCGACAGGTCTGTTGTAGTCAGGCGACGCAGGATCATCACACCAGCCTGAGTCCGGCAGGATGCGTTCAATCGGCAGTCCGGTTATCGGCCGGATAACGCGGTCGGCCCTGTACATGACATAGCGCATAGGCCAGTGTCCGGCCGGGGTCGCGCCATCGCCTTCCGATTTGCTGTATGTGATACCGGCGGGCCCGATACTGCAGGCAAAAGTCATTGTACCCATGCACACGATTGCCTTGTGGCCATTGACAGCTATATGCCGTATCGCGACATCCTGATTAAAACTTGCCATGGGTGATCTCTGTTGCCCTTTGCAAAGCAGGCGGCATCAAACTAAAGTCATTTGCAATTGATAATGCCATCGGGACTACATGACAAATGAGCACAAAAAAGAAAATTCTAATTGTCGATGACGACGATGCCTTGCGTGAAACCATTGCCGAGCAGTTTTCCCTGCACGACGAATTTTCAGTGGTAGCGGTAAATGGTGGGCTGCCCGCGGTCAATCATCTGAAATCGGAACTGGTTGATCTGGTTATTCTGGATGTGAACATGCCGGACCTGGATGGACGTGAAGCCTGCAAGATCATGCGCAAGAACGGCTATCGCGGACCGGTTATCATGCTGACGGCGGAAAGTTCCGATGCAGATACGATTCTTGGTCTGGATGCCGGGGCCAATGATTATGTGATCAAGCCGTTCAAATTCGCGGTTCTGCTGGCGCGTATCCGCTCGCAGCTTCGCCAGCATGAACAAAGCGAAGACGCCGTCTTCAAGATCGGACCGTATACGTTCAAACCAAGCGCCAAACTTCTGATGCAGGATGACAACAGGAAAATCCGGTTGACCGAGAAAGAAACCTCTATCCTGAAGTACCTGTATCGCGCCGGTGATCAGGTTATTGGTCGCGATGTGTTGCTGCACGAGGTCTGGGGATACAATGCTGGCGTGACAACCCATACGCTTGAAACCCACATTTACCGTTTGCGCCAGAAGATCGAAGCAGACCCGTCCCATGCACAATTGCTGGTTACCGAAGCTGGTGGATACAAACTTGTTCCATAGTACATTATACGTGGACTCAATTACCGACAGGCTGAGTTATGGGCGTTCGCGGCACAGTTGATCTGCTGAAGCAGTTGCCGCTGTTTGCAGGTGTTGATGAAGCACACCTGCAAACCCTGGTGTTTTCGTCAGATGAGTTGGTCGTGCCACCCGGACGCACGGTTTTTGAAGCAGGCGATGCCTCCACAAGCGCACTGGTTATCAAACAGGGTGAAGGTGTGGTTATTGACCCCGAGACCGGTGGCGTGATGGCGCTGGCTGGTCCTGGATCGATGTTTGGCGAGCAATCCCTGATTGCTGGTTTGCCCCGTCAGGTGACATTGAACGCAAAGACGGAGATCGAAGCGATTATCATCGAGCAATCGGTGTTCCTGAGATTGTGTTCGGAATTCCCGGAAGTCGGCATGCAGGTGCTGGATGTACTCAATCGCCAGCTTGAAATATGTTCCAACGAACTGGCGGAAGTTAAGTCAAAATTCGAGATTTCGCCAATCGAAGAGCTGCTTCACGACAAAGAATGATTTGCCTGCCTTCGACAGGCCGTTGTTTGTGACAACCAGGATCAAGCGATGGGTGGTCAGGCGATGTCGACGAGAACCGGCACGTGATCGGACGGGCGCTCCCAGCCGCGCACTTCCTTGAGGATCGCTGCATTGCTGCAGTTTCCGGCAAGGCCCTTTGATACCCATATGTGATCGAGCCGGCGGCCCCGGTTTGAAGCTTCCCAGTCACGCGACCTGTAGCTCCACCATGAGTAGAGTCTGGCAGGCTCCGGGATTTGAGCCCGGACCGGATCATGCAAATCGCAGGTGCTTTGAATATCGAGGAGGCGTTCGGTTTCCTGCGGTGTGTGAGACACAACCTTCAACAACTGCTTGTGTGACCAGACATCATTTTCAAGCGGTGCAACATTAAAATCGCCGGTGAAGACATGCTCGCCGCTGCCGTTTGAGACATGGCTGGAGGCCCAGGTTTTCATTTCGTCGAGAAACGCGAGCTTGTGGCCAAATTTCGGATTGCTGCCGGGGTCCGGCTCATCGCCGCCGGAGGGAATGTAAAGGCTGTGAATGGTCAGATTGTTTTTTGCCAGGCGAATACTGACATGGCGACCGTCGGTTTTCCCGCAGAACGACTGAACGTCCATTTGATCGAACGGAATTCTGGAGATGATGGCAACGCCATGATGTCCGGAAAGGCCGTTCTCGGCGATGTATTCATAGCCAAGTGGTGCGAATTCAGATGTCGGGAACTGGCCT
The DNA here is from genome assembly GCA_041690095.1 of Anderseniella sp. Taxonomy (GTDB): domain Bacteria; phylum Pseudomonadota; class Alphaproteobacteria; order Rhizobiales; family Aestuariivirgaceae; genus Anderseniella. The sequence continues at coordinate 8,049 of JBDNEZ010000185.1, read as the reverse complement.
GGCGGACACTTGGTTTCCTGAAGACAGACGATGTCGGGTTGATATTGTTCGAGCAGGCGATTTACAAGCCCGGCCCGCAAACGTACCGAGTTGATATTCCAGGTGGCAATTCTCAAGACTGTTCCGATCCGCTGAGTTTAACGATCGGCGCCAGTCTTGCGCTCCTTGGCGCGTTTGACCACAAATAGTTTTGGATCCGGCTCGACTTGCTTGTCCACGTTGGATAACTGAACACTGGTGCGCTGGCCCTTGCCATCCAGAATAATCCACTGAACCAGGTCGTTGGTTGTCCGGTCGAACACCATTGTAAGCTCTCCGGCAACAAGCTGATCTTTCTCCTGCATGGTTATGGCGACCAGATCATCCTGGGATTCGACTTTGAGGATAATGGCCTGTTCAAACAAGTTGACCTCGTCAGCCAGTACAAGCTTGAGCGGTGTCGCGGCCAGCGGATACTGATCGTCCTTCTGGCGGTCAGTGTTCTTGACTGTGACCCAGCGTCCGTCCGAAACAACCAGTAAAGGGCTGGGCGGTGCATATTCAAACCGCATCTTGCCGGGCTTTGAAATATAGAACACGCCGTTGGCGATCTGGCCGCGCGGACTGGTCTGAGTAAACTCACCCTTCATGTTTACAATTTCATTCAGGTAGGTGTTGAGCAGGGCAACCGCGGCGTTGTCGTCATCAGACAATTGCGCTGCAGCCTGTGCCATGGCCGGCTTGCCAGGTAAAACGGTAAGTGCCGGAACGAGCAGGCAAACAGCCATGAAAAGAGCAAGGCGTGCAGTTTGTAGTGTCAACGGATGTCCTCCAGATGGTTCAGCAACAGTTTGCTGGAACAGGCATTTCTTCATCGGCGTGCAACACGGCGACAATTGGGCAATCAGGGTCAAACATTCGCCAGATCAGGATGATTTCCGGTTGCTTCGACCGAAAATTACACACCGGATCGTTTGCACAGCAATTGAGCAAACTTATGGGTTCAGTTGAACCACATTGCTCCAATCAACCCATATCTTCACCGACCAGTATTTCGCGCTTGCCGGCGTGATTCGCAGCTGAAATCAGACCCTCGTCTTCCATACGCTCAATCAGGCTGGCTGCCTTGTTGTAGCCGATGGACAATCTGCGTTGAATATAGCTGGTGGAAACCTTTCTGTCTCGCAATACAACGGCGACTGCCTGATCATACTGCTCGTCGCCGGAATTGCCACCTGCGGAAGCTGATTCAAAACCGCCGCTATCAGCATCTTCGCCCGAGTCCTCAGTGACTGCTTGAACATAATCCGGTGCGGCCTGTGTCTTCAGATAAGCAACGATCTGTTCGACTTCGTCATCAGAAACAAATGGCGCATGCAGCCGTGAAATGCGGCCGCCACCGGCCATGAACAGATTGTCACCCTGTCCGAGCAACTGTTCAGCACCTTGTTCGCCCAGTATCGTGCGACTGTCGATCTTGGATGTCACCTGGAACGAGATGCGGGTCGGAAAGTTGGCCTTGATTGTGCCGGTGATTACATCCACCGACGGACGTTGCGTGGCCATGATGACGTGTATTCCTGCAGCACGCGCCATTTGGGCCAGGCGCTGAACGGCGCCTTCAATGTCCTTGCCGGCGACCATCATGAGGTCTGCCATTTCATCGATAATGACAACGATGTACGGCAATGGAGACAGGTCCATGTGCTCTTCTTCATAGATCGGAGCGCCGGTCTCGGGATCAAAGCCGGTTTGTATCTGGCGGGTAAACACTTCGCCCTTTTTCTGGGCCTGTTCGGCACGGGCATTGTAACCGTCAATATTGCGCACACCCAGTTTGGACATCCGGCGATAGCGCTCCTCCATTTCGCGCACCGCCCATTTGAGTGCGACAATGGCCTTGTGCGGGTCTGTCACCACCGGAGCGAGCAGATGCGGAATGCCTTCATAGACCGACAGTTCGAGCATCTTCGGATCAATCATGATCAGCTTGCACTTGTCAGGCGGCAGCCGGAACAGCAATGACAGTATCATGGTGTTGATGCCGACCGATTTGCCTGACCCGGTTGTACCTGCGATCAGCAGATGCGGCATGCGGGCAAGATCAGCAAAAGTCGGCTCGCCACCAATGTCCTTGCCCAGCGCCATGGCCAGTTTCTGCTTGGTCTTTTCAAAATCTCTCGAGGCCAGCAATTCACGAAGGTAAACGGTTTCGCGGTGTGAATTCGGCATCTCGATACCGATCACGTTGCGTCCCGGCACGACTGCCACGCGAACCGAAATGGCACTCATGGAGCGGGCAATATCGTCAGCCAGTCCGATGACACGCGATGACTTGATACCGGGGGCGGGTTCAAGTTCGTAGAGTGTCACCACCGGGCCCGGGCGCACATTGATGATCTCACCGCGAATGCCGAAATCCTCCAGCACGCCTTCCAGCATGCGAGCATTCTGTTCGAGCGCATCGGCAGACAGCTGGTTGGTCTGGTTGCTTCTGTCAGGTTGCGTCAACAGGCTGAGCGGTGGTAACTGGAACTCGCCATTGTTCGGAAGCAGGTCCGGCTGCAGATCCTTGGCAATCCGGGAGCCCTGTTTGACTGGTTTTGGCGCCGCCTGGACCCGACCGCCGGCTCCAGCTGCAGTTGCCCCTGCATCAGGTGTCCTGGACAGAGCGTCAAATGCCGGTTCACCAGTACCGTGTGCTGGGTCAGCCGCAGACCTGCTGTCGGTCCTTGAAAGGCGAGGTTCAATCCGGTTGTCACTCAGAGGTGCCCGCCTTGTCAGGAACGCGGGGATGGGGGTCTCGTCAGGGTCAGGATTATCGTCGATATCCCGGCCGGTATCCGGCTGTTTGCGGTTTTTCAAGCGGGTCAGCAGCCCGACCTCGGGTGCCGGTTCGGAGCGCAGGTTGGCTGCCAGCCGGCGCCTCGGCCTGACTGGTTCCGGATCGTTGCTTGCCTGATAGCGGTCTCTCAAACTGCCCACGGTGTGGGCGAGGCGAGTGGACGCGCTGAGCGCTTTGGAGCCGATCATGACGGTTGGTTTCTTGAATGATTTCAAGGCTCTGATAGCTTGTCGTGGCGAACAACCGAGTGCCAGCAGGCTGGCCCAGGCAAAAACGCCCAACGCCGCGAGAATCCCGAAAATAGTGGCGATTACGTCAAATCCAAATGCCCGCGGCAACGAGGTCAGCAGCAGTGCACCGCTGTCACCGATGATACCGCCAAAGCCCGGTCCGATCGGCCAGTTGGTCGAGATGGGCAGGAAGGCAAGCACGATAGCTGCAGACAGAATTGCTGCAAACCATGCCGGCAGGCGTGCAGACCAGTTGCCAAGCCGGTTGTGCGACATCAAGGTGATTGCCCAGAAAGCCGGTATGCCGATGATGACGGAATTGGCCAGTGCGAACCAGCTGATCAGCTTGTCGGCGATAATCGCACCTGGATAACCCAGCGCATTGCGAACGCCTGTTTCAACCGCGTTGCTCCACGAAGGGTCACGCGATGACCAGGTTGCCAGGGCAACCGTGAGGGCCATCAGGCAACCCAGCAGTGCCAGGCCCTGCAGTTCCATCAATCGCCTGCGGATGAACAGCTTCAAACCCTGGGGTATGGTCGCTTGGGCAGCTTTTGCGGTACGGCTTCGAGACATTTTGGAACTTCCGGTCGTGCACAGGTAAACAGCTGCCGTCAGGCATCAGCTGCGACAAAAGTTTGTTCCAGTGATTGTGGTCCGGTCATGGTTAAGGTGTCGTTAAGTTTTGAACGGCCACCAGGTGTTGGACCCAAAAAGTTGCTCTACCACTCTGGTAGCGATCAGGTTTGTGATTTTTGGATGATTCAACCAAAAATCATCCTGATCCAGCAATGAAAAACCCCGGAAGGCGAGATGCCTTTCGGGGTCTAGTTTTGTGCGCCGGTTAAACCGCCCGGCGCCGTTCGGGAAGGATCAGATTGCAGAGCCACCGCGCGCAAATTCAGGATAGGCTTCAACGCCGATCTCGCCCTTGTCGAGGCCTTCCAGTTCTTCTTCGGGGCTCACCCGGATGCCTGTCGTGGCCTTCAGGATCAACCAGACGATGGCGCTTGAAACCGACACGAAGATACCGACTGCGATGACGCCCACGGCCTGCGCGTAGAAGGTTGCATCAGAGTTGGTCAGAGGTACAGCCATGGTACCCCAGATGCCTGCCAGCAGATGTACCGGAATGGCACCAACCACGTCGTCGATCTTCAATTTGTCGAGCATCGGCACGGCAAACACCACGATGACCCCGCCAATACCACCGATCATGATCGCCATGATCGGAGACGGTGTCAGCGGTTCAGCGGTGATTGACACCAGGCCAGCCAGGGCACCATTCAGCGCCATGGTCACATCCATCTTCTTGTATATGATCTGGGTGAGGATGATTGCCACAACCACGCCGGCTGCCGCCGCCAGGTTGGTGTTCACAAAGATACGTGACACCGAAGAGACGTCCGAAATGGTGCCCATGGCAAGCTGCGAGCCGCCGTTGAAACCAAACCAGCCGAACCACAGGATGAATGTGCCCAGAGTGGCAAGCGGAATGCTTGAACCCGGTATCGGGTTGATACGACCGTTTTCGCCGTATTTACCGGCACGCGCGCCCAGAATGATGGCACCTGCGAGTGCTGCCCATCCACCGGTCGAGTGCACCAGTGTGGACCCGGCAAAATCGGAAAAACCGATGCCATTGAGCCAGCCCGCACCCCATTCCCAGCTGCCCTGGATCGGATAGATGACCCCGGTCAGAATGGCGATGAAAATGATGAACGGCCAGAACTTGATGCGTTCGGCAACCGTGCCGGACACAATTGAAGCGGTGGCTGCGCAGAACACCATCTGGAAGAACCAGTCGGAACCGGCAGCATAACTACCAGCATCTGCGTCGGTTGGCGGGATCACTTTCGGTGTTGGAGTTCCCATCCATCCGGTGTCAGCAATAACGCCATCGTACATCAGGTTGTAGCCAATCACCCAGAACATCAGGCCGGCGACCGAATACAGGGCGATGTTCTTGAGACACTGCATGGATACGTTTTTTGAACGTACCAGACCGGCTTCGAGCATGGCGAAACCAGCCGCCATGAACATGACCAGAAAACCGCCCATGAGAAACAGCAGCGATGACAGGATGTACCTGGTATCTGCCGGTGCCTCGGTGCTGGCCTGCGCAAATGCCGGGTCGCTGCCTGCGATGGCGGCGATTGCCAGCATTCCTGCCAGTGTGAATTTTTGATAAAGCTTCATGTCTGTTGCCCTCACAATGCTTCTTCGCCGGACTCGCCGGTGCGTATGCGCACCGCACTATCCAGATTCAGAACGAATATCTTGCCGTCACCGATCTGGCCGGTACGGCCTGCCTCGGTAATGGCATCCACAGCCTTGGCTGCGAGCTTGTCTTCAAGTGCAAGTTCGATCTTGATTTTGGGCAGGTAAGACACCTCATACTCGGCCCCACGGTAGATTTCCGTGTGACCTTTCTGGCGCCCATGCCCCTTAACCTCACTCACGGTCATACCCTCAACGCCGATGGCAGACAGTGCTGTGCGCACTTCTTCCAGACGGTGAGGCTTGATGATCGAGATGATGTACATCATCTGCATCTCCCCTGTTGCCTATCGCTGCGAAACTCAAATCGACAGCGTCAACGGGGATGCATTTCAAGTGGCGTGCCAAACTGCAAATTTCTTGTAAAGCATTGATTGAACTTGTGAAAAATTAAATTACCCGGATTTTCAGATAATCGATATGATAAAAAATTGTGCAGTAATTATTTATTGTATAAATATTAGGCGTTTTTGGTTTTGATGAATCCCTGTTGCACAAAACTGGCAACCAGGCTTCCCGACCGGTTGAAAAGGCTGACCCTGCCCAATCCCATGCCGGCCTCATTGCCCATTGCTTCATGGCTCATCAGCAGCCAGTCGGAGAAATCCGGCTGATTGTGAATCCACAGTGCATGATCGAGGCTTGCCATGGAAATGTCGGCATCAAAAAAATTCCGCCCGTGCGGATGAAGACTGCCATTCAGAACCGTCATATCAGACAGATAGGCCAGCATTATCCATGACAGTTCAACAGACGGGGGTTGTGCGGTTCGCAATTTCGCCCATGTCAGACAGGCATCTCGGCGTTCGGGGTCGGGATGAACAAAAAGCTCGTGATCGACGGGACGTAGTTCAAAAACCTTTTCCCGCGCCAGGTAGGTTTGCGCACTTGCAGGCAGAACCGACGCATAAAGTGCTGCAATGTCTGACTCATTGGGCAGATTTTCCGGCAGGTCTGCAGTCGGCATTGCCGTTTGATGCACCAGTCCGGACCCAGCTATGCGAAATGAGGCCTGCAGGCAAAATACCGGTTTGCCGGCCTGCATCACGGTAACCCTGCGGTTGGCGATGGAGCGGCCGTCCAGCAAACGCTCTACCGATAATTCCAACGGCTCATCAATCAGGCCGGGTCGCAGGAAATAGCCGTGCAATGAATGCGGGACACGGTCGCGGTCGGGTATCGTCAGTTGCGCGGCTCGCAACGCATGAGCCAACAACAGCCCGCCATATATACGCCGCCATCCAAATTGCGGGCTGCGGCTAAGGAACCGGTTGTTATCCAGGTGTTCAAGATTGAAACTGGCAACCACTTCATCGTATTCGGACATTCAACATTCTTTCCAAAGAGCCGCAAACGGCTGAAAAGGCATACCGTGAAATCACAGCAGCCATATGATGCGATTATTATCGGCGGCGGTCTTGCCGGTTTGACTTGTGGTCTTGCCCTGTCCGGGGATTATTTGTCCATACCCTTGAGAACGCTGATCGTCGATGCCGGTCCGGACCTTGACCGCAGGAAGACTGCCGCCGACCCGCGCGGCTCGGCCATAACCCACAGCTCCCGCACGATGCTGCAAACACTGGGTGTGTGGGAACTGGTTGCCGATCAGGCCCAGGCCTTTGAGAAGATCATTGTAACCGACAGCAAAAATCAAACCGGTGACCGGCCGGCATTGCTGAGTTTTCTGGACGCGGCAGAAACCGGCTCAGCGTCCGCCTGGATGGTGGAGAACCCGATCCTGATTGCTGCCCTGGCCGAACGGGTTCAGCAAACTGCGGCAATTACCTTCAAAGGCAACAGCGCAATTGAGACATTTGACTTCGGTTCATCTCAGGCATCTGTCACGACAACCGACGGACGCAAGTTTACAGCGCCACTCATTATCGCTGCCGACGGGCGAAATTCGAAAGCCCGCCAGGCTGCCGGGATTGACACGGTCCGGTGGGACTATGATCAGTCCGGTATCGCCATGACGGTAGAGCACGAACTGCCGCATCACGGCCGGGCGGAAGAACACTTTCGCGAAGCCGGCCCGTTTGCCATCCTGCCATTGACGGGCAACAGGTCGTCAATTGTGTGGACGGAACAAACCAAACTGGCAGACAAGTTGATGCAACTGCCCGAGCAGGAATTTCTGAATGAGTTCCGGCTGAGGTTCGGCAGTCATCTGGGGCAGGTAAGCCTGGCTGCGCAATACGCATCCTGGCCATTGTCCGTGCAGATTGCCAATACGTTTATCGGCCCAAGGCTGGCTTTGATCGGCGACGCTGCACATGTCATACACCCCATAGCGGGGCTGGGTTTCAATCTCGGACTGCGTGACATTGCAGCCTTGAGCGATGTGTTGAGCGATCAGGTCAGGCGCGGCCTCGATCCTGGCGGTCAAAACTGTCTGAAGGCTTATGAAGAGTGGCGACGTGCCGACACAGTCATGGTTGCGGTCGCGTGTGACGGTTTGAATCGATTGTTCTCGAATGCCGCACTGCCGATTGCAACCGTCCGCCAGGCAGGACTGAAACTGGTCGATAAATTGCCGCCACTCAAGGCGTTCTTCATGGCCCAGGCTGCCGGAACATCCGGCAAACAGCCCCGCCTGTTGCGCGGCGAGGCGGATTAGGTCATTACCGAAGGCAACCGACATCAGGTGTACCCGTAAACCCTGTTCAACAGTTGCGATGTACAGTTTACGTCCGGGATTTGCCTTCAGCTTCAATT
>JBDNEZ010000184.1:0-5368 GCA_041690095.1 Anderseniella sp. | reverse complement strand
GATGGAAGTGTGCGCGGGCGCCTGCCACAGCGCATTGAGCCAGTTGCCGGCAGCACCGGCCAGCAGGGTCGAAGCCCAGGCGATGCCGGGTCCGGTCTGCTTGGCCAGCAGCCAGACGAAAACGATGCCGAACGCCAGATTGCTGGCAATGTGGCCCGGGTCCAGATGCAGGGTCAGCGCAGTGACCGTGCGCCAGAGTTCGAAATCGGAGGTGACGTGATGCGCCACCATGGCACCCTCACCGGCCCAGTCAGTGCCGAAACTGCCGCGCCGGGCCGCGCCGAAAAAGAACAGCAGCACAGCGGCATATGCCAGCGCAGTTGTGGAGAACGACACCACGAAGGCCGGTCGGGCGCGGACCTGCTTGCCGGCAGCCGCCCCGGTGGCGTTTTCGCTGTCATACTGGTCCAGCTCCCAACTGGCGCGCAGTTCGTCTTCTTGCGCCACATAGACCGCATAGGCGCCTTTTTCAGACGCCAGTACGGCGCGCATGTCCATCGCCGTCAACGTCAGCGCATAGGCTTTCGCCAGTTCGCCATCCGGGGTCAGGCGAACCCGCACCGGACCTTGATGTTGATCAGCATCGCGCAATGTGTTTGGTGCTTTCCGAATTAACCAAAGTCATCCCTATATGGGACGAGTTCAACGATAGCGCAAATGATCACTCCCGACGACGAACTGGCAGACGCGTACAACGAAGCCCTGGCACTGGAAAAGGCCGGCGATCACGCTGCAGCGGCACAGGCCTATGCGCGCGTGCTGGCGCTCGACCCGGACGATCACGGCGGCGCCGCGGTACGGCTGGCAGCCATGGGACTGGGCGATACGCCCGAACGGGCGCCGGAGGCCTATGTCGAAATGCTGTTTGATCAGCACGCGGCCGTATTTGACGACATTCTGGTCGACCAGCTTGGCTATCATGTGCCGCTGCTGGTGCGCCAGGCGCTGCTGGACCATGCCCCTGGCCCTTATCAGCGCGTGCTCGATCTTGGCTGCGGCACCGGGCTGGCCGGCGTCGCACTGGCCGACATGACCGACCATCGCACCGGTATCGACCTGTCGGCCAACATGATCGAGCTGGCTGCCGAGCACGAGCTTTATGACGACCTCTATGTGGGCGACGCTGTCAGCTTTGTGCAAGAAGTCGAGGACGAGCCCTGGGATTTGATCGTCGCCACCGACGTGCTGCCCTATCTGGGCGATGTCGCTGCCCTGTTTGCCGGGGTGCGGCGGGTCATCACCGCGCAAGGCATGTTCGGGTTTTCAACCGAAGTGCTGCCGGACGAAGTGATGGGCGCCCGCGATTTCATGGTCGGCCCGCATCAGCGCTTCGTGCACACGCTGGCCTATATCAACAGCGCGCTTAAGGTGGCAGGCTTTACCATGGCGCACTCGCACGATATTACTGTGCGCCACGAAGAAGGCACCCCGCAGCCCGGCCACCTGGTGCTGGCGAGACCCGTATAGAGAGCAACCACCCATGCCGGTAAAACAAAAACACGCCGCCACGCTGGATGAAGATCTGGACATGTTTCTGGATGAGTTGTGCGCGAAATGGAACTATCGCAACGAACTCACCGGCGCAGAGATGATCGCCAAGAAATCACCGGTGACAGCGCTTGATTTCACCCGTGCGGTGCTGGTGGCAGAAGGACTGAAACCCGACAGCGAACCCAACCTGGTGCGCCAGATCAAACGCAAGTTCATCCAGCGCTATGGTCTCGAAGTCTCACCGGAGACTTATGAAGGCTAACCTTACTTCAGTTTTTGACGCCAGGCTCCGGGGCATCAAACCGCCGACCAGCCGCACCCGACCTCAATGGTTGGACAGCAACTGCCCGTAGCCTTCAAACCGGTCATTTATGCCAGCCAGCCGTAGCGTGTCCCAGATCATCGCCTGGTTGGAACAAATGGCAGGCTTGCCGATTGCCGCCTCGATGTCACCGATCACATCCAGCGTCCTGAGCGCGCCGCAGGAAATGAACACCGCATCCGCGTCTGCCCGGTCGAGCGAGATGGCAAAGTCGCGGATGAAAGCCGGCGTGACGCGCACCATGTCGCTGTCCTTTTCAAGGTTCAGTCCTTCGATGGCCAGAATGTCGAAACCGGCAGCTGTCATATAGTCTGCCTCGCGCTGGTTGACCTCATCCAGGTATGGCGTGCCGACGACTATTCTGCGGGCGCCGACCTGCCGGAGCGCGCGCATCACACCAGTAATCAGCGAGGTCGCTTTTGCCTGCGGCTGGCCCTTGTTCAGTTCGGCCATGACCTGCTGCTCACCAATGACCAGCGAGCCGGACGTGCAGGCATAACACACTACATCCAGCGATCCGTCCGGCAACAGCGTGGCCGCTGCATCGGCCAAAAGGTCAGCCTGGGCGGCCAGCGTCGCGCTGGTGATGCTGTCGGGGATGGCAGCGCGGGCAATATGAATGCCAACACCGTCCGGGCGCAACGCCATCACATCATCCTGAATGGTCTGTTCGGTGGCCAGCAGCACATAGCCGACCTTGGCGCGACTGTGACGTCCGGCGTCGAAGTCAATGTCGTAGGTTCTCGACCGGACAGTTGCGGAAGCCATTGGATATCCCCTGCAAGAAATGACGCGTTCAACCTAGGTGTATGATGGAAATGTCGTTTTCAGCAAAGACTTTGACATCCAACCGCCTAGGCTTTCTCACACGCAATCAACAGTTGAGGACTATTTTGATGCTCGAAGAAGCCCGCACCCGTACCGCCGCCCTGCAGGCCCGCATGAAGGATGCAGGCCTTGAGATCGCGCTGATCACCGATGAAAGCACCATCGCCTACTTCGCAGGCTTCTGGGGCTATCTGTCGGTCGAGTTCGGCCGCCCCACATTCCTGATCATCCGCGCCGATGATGCGCCCATCGTGATCACGCCGCTGATGGAAAGCGAAATGGTCGGCGCGATGACCTGGGTGGACGATGTGCGCACCTGGGAAGATGCCGGCGACAATCGCTGGGAAAACGTGCTGGCCCGCACCCTGGGCACCACCCACAAGACAATCGGCGTCGAGCGCAACGCGATGCCGATCATCGTGCGCAACTGGATCGACGATCAGCTTGGCGGCGTGGAGCTGCGCGACATCACCCCCCTCGTCGCGGCGATGCGGATGATCAAGTCGCCGCTTGAAATCGAGGTGATGAAACAGGCCGGCCAGATCGCCGGTGCCATGATGGGCGCTGCCGAAGGCGCACTGGCGGAAAACGCGCCGGAAATGAAGCAGCCCTCGCGGTAATCACTGCCGGCACGCGCAAGGCGGCAGGTTTCCTCACCGCAAAGGGCTGGGAGCAGTTCGTCTCGCCGATGATTCACAATCTGCAGATCATGCAGTCGGGCCGCGATACCTCCATGGTGCATCGTCGCGCCAGCGTGAAGCAGCTTGAACGTGGTGACCCGGTGTATTTCTGCTTCTGCAACATGGCGCAGTTCAAGCAGTACAAGCTGGGCTTCGACCGCATGTTCCACATTCTGGAAGTATCCGACGAGGCCGCGAGAATTCAGCAGGCCGCGATCGACGCGCAGCAGGCAGCCATTGCCGCGATCAGACCCGGCGTCACTGCACAATCCATTGCCGAAGCTGCCGATGCAGTCTATGGCGAGCGCGGTTACGCCACCGGATACCGCACCGGCCGCTCGATCGGCATGGCCTATCTCGAAAGCCCGGAACTGAAGCACGGCGACCTGACGATCCTCAAACCCGGTATGACCTTTGCCGTCGATGGCGGCATCAGTGTCGACGGCGAGCTTGGCGGGCGCATCGGCGACAGCATCGTGGTCACCAAGACCGGTTGCGAGTACCTGACCGAGTATCCGCGGCAGTTGCTAGTGGTGAACCGGTGAGCACGCTGAAGGCCGGTGTATTCCAGAGCAATGGCGCCGGCATGAGCCCGGCGCAACGCCTTGCCGGCCTGGCAAATGCCATTGCAGGTCACCAGCTTGACCTGGTTGTGTGTCCCGAACTGTTCATGTCCGGCTACAATGTAGCCAGCGATCTGGATCAACTTGCTGAACCCGCTGACGGGCCGTTTGCCCGGTCTGTTGCAGATCTCGCGCGGCAAACCGACACTGCCATCTGCTATGGTTACCCGGAGCGCGATGGCCGGACGATCTACAATTCGGCACTGGTTGTGTCGGGTGCCGGTGCACGCCTCGCCAACCACCGCAAGCTCGCCATACCGCCGGGGTTTGAACAAAGTGTGTTTTCGCCTGGAGACCAACTCACCGGCTTCGAGCTTGGCGGCATCAGGTGCGCACTGGTGATCTGTTATGATGTCGAGTTTCCCGAAACCGTTCGCGCCGCCTGCATGGCCGGTGCCGAGATTGTCATCGTTCCAACCGCCCTTGCGGCTGAGTGGGATCAGGTCGCCCACCGGGTTGTACCGGCTCGCGCCTTCGAAAATGGCTGTTATGCGCTGTATGCCAATCACGCCGGCAGCGAGGGCAACATCTCCTATGCGGGCGCCAGTTGCATTGTCGGCCCTGACGGGCGCGACGTGGCGCGCGCCGGTGAAAATCCCGACCTGATCACAGCCACACTGGAAGCCGCCCGCGTCGCTGCCGCCCGCCGGCGGTTACCTTATTTTGCAGATCTCGTGGCTCTGCGCCCGAAACTTAGCTAATATTCCGGCACAATCGCGTAAAAAATACCTGAATTGTGGCGTGGACAGTTGTCACATTCAACTTGCGTGCTAACCTGCGCGCCATATCCTGTTGCTGATGGATGGACGTTTTTCGGGAGACTCAAATGAATAAGTTCAACAGACGTGAATTTGTGAAACTGACCGGCGCTTCGGCTGCCGCGCTGACGCTGCTCGAAGCGGCTGCGTTGGCTGCAGAGCCGCTGAAAGTCGGTTTTGTCTATGTCGGCCCGGTCGGTGACCACGGCTGGACCTATGCCCATGACCAGGCCCGCCAGATGCTCGAAAAGGAACTTGGCGACAAGGTGAAAACCTCGTTCGTCGCCAGCGTCAAGGAAGGCCCGGATTCCGAGCGCGTCATTCGCCAGCTTGCCCAGGACGGCAACAAGCTGATCTTCACCACCTCGTTCGGTTACATGGACCCGACACTGAAGGTCGCCAAGCTGTTTCCGGATGTGAAGTTTGAACACGCGACCGGCTTCAAGCAGTCCGCCAACATGTCGATCTACAATGCACGCTTCTATGAAGGCCGTGCGGTTATCGGCACAATTGCCGGGCATATGTCGAAGACCGGTGTTGCCGGCTACATCGCCTCGTTCCCGATTCCAGAAGTCGTGATGGGCATCAACGCCTTCACGCTGGCTGCGCAGAAGGTCAACCCCGGCTTCAAGACCAAGGTGCTGTGGGTATCGAGCTGGTATGATC
>JBDNEZ010000183.1:0-8683 GCA_041690095.1 Anderseniella sp. | reverse complement strand
TTGCCGGATGAAAACCGCTCAAGATTGACCGAACCCTACATGACGACGCGGGAAAAGGGCACAGGTCTTGGCCTGGCAATTGTTACCCGGATCATGGAAGAACATTCCGGCCGTCTCACCCTGAGCGACGCTCCGGCGAGCTTTCATGATGGCCGCGGAGCATGTGTAAGTCTGGAGTTCAAATCAGCACCGGAAGATCATCCGCGCGCGGACAACCGTGCGGACGGTGGCGAGGACCATGCTGGGCGCGATCAAGTTTCGGAAAGGGCCTGATTATGGCAATTGATCTACTGATAATTGATGACGAAGAAGACATTCGTGAATTGATTGGCGGTATTCTGGAAGATGAAGGCTATGAATCTCGGCTTGCGGGTAACAGTGACGCTGCATTGGCAGCGATTGCCGAACGGCGCCCGGCCATGGTTATTCTGGATATCTGGCTGCAGGGCTCGCGCCTAGACGGGCTCGACCTGCTGATCGAAATCAAAAAAGTCCACAAGGACCTGCCGGTGGTGATCATTTCAGGTCACGGCAATATTGAAACGGCAGTCTCAGCCATCAAACGCGGTGCCTATGAGTATATTGAAAAACCATTCAAGGCTGACCGGCTTATTCACGTCGTAGGCAGGGCTCTGGAGAATTCCAGGCTAAGGCGTGAAAATCAACAATTACGTCATCAGAGTGGAGAAAGCTCTACCATAATCGGTTCATCCAATGTCATGCGTGATCTGACGCTGGTGCTGAAGCGGGCCGCACCGAGCAATGGTCGTATCATGCTGTTTGGTCCGATGGGATCCGGCAAGGAGCTTGCTGCGCGCAGTATCCACAGTTGGTCAACCCGCACCGAGGCTCCTTTCGTAGTATTATCAGCAGCCACGATGCTTCCCGAACGTATGGAAGAAGAACTGTTTGGTGTTGAAGACAAGCATGGCAATCCCACCAGAATAGGCAAACTGGAGGAGGCCCATGGCGGTACACTTTATCTCGATGAAGTCGCAGACATGCCCATGGAAACCCAGGGCAAAGTGTTGCGGGTTCTTGTCGACCAGACATTCAACCGCGTAGGCGGTGCCAAACAGGTGAATGTGGATGTCCGGATCGTGAGTTCCAGTTCGAAAGACCTGAACGCGCTTGCAAAGGCGGAGGCATTCCGTGAAGACCTGTTGCACAGACTGGCTGTTGTCCCCATCCACCTGCCTTCGCTACATGAACACCGCGAGGACATTCCGGAACTGGTGCACCATTTTTGTTCACTATATGCCGCGCAATCCAGCAAGCCACTGAGAACATTTGCCGACGATGCGCTTGCGATGATTCAAACAATGGACTGGAATGGCAATGTACGGCAATTGAAGAATTCTGTCGAACGCCTGCTGATTATGTCCAGCGGCGATGCCGACGAGCCCATTTCAGCTGAGCTGCTGCCGGCTGACCTGACCGGGACAACCGGCACTGGTGGCGGTTTAAACGGTATTGAAAGCCTGATGTCTCTGCCGTTGAAAGACGCGCGCGACACCTTCGAACGGGAATACATCAGGGCCCAACTGAGCCGCTTTGGGGGGAACATTTCAAAAACCGCTGCGTTTGTCGGTATGGAGCGCTCAGCCCTGCATCGCAAAATGAGAGCACTTGATATCTCCGTAGCTGAACGCGATAACGACGAGGCTGCTGCGTCGGCAGTCGAGGGTGGCACATAGACCGGCAAAACCACCCGCACAGCATTCCGGGTATCTTCAGCCGTCTTGTTTTTGGAGGCGTGTTGGCCCAATGTCCCGGGAAATCAGTTTGCATTACCAGCAGCGGATAATTCGGGAATCTGAATGAAGATCATCATTTGTGGTGCCGGACAGGTTGGCAGAGGCATTGCCGAACGTCTCGCAATTGAAAACCACGACGTGACAGTTATCGATATTTCACCTGAACTGGTGGAAGCGATCTCGGGCAGCACCGACGTGCGCGGCATCGTGGGTCACGGCGCACACCCCGACGTCCTCAACGAGGCCGGCGCCAGTGAAGCAGACATGATCATTGCCGTCACCTTTGTGGATGAAGTCAACATGATGGCATGTGAAGTTGCCAAGGCGCTTTTCAACATTCCCACCCGTGTCGCGCGGGTCAGGGACCAGTCTTACCTGCTGCCGCAATATTCGAGCCTGTTCTCCCGTGAAAACGCCGCCATTGACGTCGTCATATCGCCGGAAGTTGCAGTGGGAGAAATGGTGCTGCGCAGGCTCGCATTGCCTGGCGCGTTTGAGGCGATTTACTTTGCCGATGAGAAGGTACTGACACTTGGCATTAAACTGGAAGAAGATTGTCCCGTCGTAAACACATCGCTTTCTCAGCTAACCGGTCTGTTTCCGGATCTGAAGGCGGTGGTTTGCGGCATTGTTCGTGATCATAAACTTTTTGTCCCCAGATCGGATGATCAGATGTTGCCGGGTGACCGCGTCTATGTGATCACCGACCAGGCTCAGGCGACCCGGACATTGGCCTTGTTCGGTCACGAAGAACGGCCGGCAAACCGGGTGTTGATTGGTGGCGGCGGAACCATCGGGATGTATGTCGCTCGCAAGCTCGAAGAACGTGATTCCAGCATCAAGGTGACGATTATCGAGCCCAACATCAAGCGGGCAGAAGAAGTCGCCAACCTGTTGACCAACTCGGTTGTTCTGAACGGAAGTGCATTGGATGCAAACTTGCTGGAAGAAGCTGAAATCGGACGAACCGAAACCTACATAGCTCTTACCAATGACGACAAGGTCAACGTGCTGTCGGCGATGCTCGCCAAACAACATGGGGCACGCTTGACTGCATGCCTGGTATCGAACCTCGACGCCCGCCCGTTGATATCACCTCTTGGAATCGATGCCTATATCGATCCTCGTTCGGTGACGGTCTCCAGTGTGCTTCAGCATGTCCGGCGTGGGCGCATCAGGGGTGTTCATGGAGTAGAAGCTGGTGACGGAGAAGTGGTGGAGGCCGAGGCGCTGGAAACATCGCCGATGATCGGCAAGCCATTGCGCGAGGCAGATTTGCCGGAAGGCATCAGAATCGGTGCCGTTGTGCGCGATAATCTGGTGATAATTCCTACCGGCGACACCGAAATCAGACCGAAGGACAGAGTGGTCATGTTTGCCCTGCGCGACAAGATTGAAGAAATTCAACACCTGTTCCGTGTCAGTATCGAGTACTTCTAGTGACGTTGCCAAGCCCCACTTCTACGCTGCACCAATCAGAAACCATACATATTTTCAATAGCTTGAAATTGCGGACTGCATTCGTAAACTTGTCTGAGAAATGCATCGGCAGTCGGGTGGCAATTGACGCTGGTACACGCCGGGTGCAGTCTTTATAGTGAATTTGTCGGTTGGCGAGTTCCAGGGCCGGTCAATAGCATTCCATCGGGAATACTAAAGCGCCCAAAAATAAAAAGAGAGTCCAAAATGGCGCAAGAAAAACAACAAAATCTTCAGGACACCTTTCTCAACACAGTGCGGCGCAACAAGGTGTCAGTTACCGTGTTTCTCGTGAACGGTGTGAAGCTGCAGGGCGTTATTACATGGTTCGACAACTTCTGTGTGTTGTTGCGCCGTGATGGCATGTCGCAACTTGTCTACAAGCATGCCATTTCGACCATAATGCCGGGTCAGCAGATTTCGCTTTATGATGATGAAGATGGCGAACAATAATCAGTCTGAGTGGACACATGTGCACAAGATTGGTTCAGTGCCGGTGATGCCCGGTCCAATCGACAGCAAGAAGTAAATCAAGTACATGGACAGTCAAAACGGCGGTGGCGTCGACTTTCAGATTGAAGGGCCCGTGGTCACACGGGCCTTTGTGATTCACCCTGATGTCAAGAACAGGCGGGTCGTTTCCGGGTTGCGTGATGCAAGTGCGAAACTGGATGAAGCCATTGGCCTGGCGCTGGCTATAGAATTGGAGATAGCGGACGCTGTGGTGGTTCCTGTGCCCAGTTTGAACCCGGCTTCATTCTTCGGCTCGGGCAAAGTGAAACAACTAGGCGAACAAATAGAAGCCTCCGAGGCCGACCTGGCAATATTGAATGTTCAGTTGACTCCGGGTCAGCAGCGTAATCTCGAACGCGCCTGGAAGGTCAAGGTAGTGGACCGGACGGGTCTGATCCTCGAAATCTTTGGTCGGCGCGCAAGTACTAGGGAAGGTAGTCTGCAGGTTGAACTGGCACACCTTGATTACCAGAAAAGCCGGCTGGTACGGTCGTGGACCCATCTCGAGCGCCAACGCGGCGGACATGGTTTTATGGGCGGACCGGGCGAAAGCCAGCTCGAAGCCGACAGGCGCATTATTCAGGACCGTATCACCCGGCTGAAGAAGCAGCTTGCGCAGGTTATCCGCACCAGGACGCTGCATCGGGAGAGCCGGGCGAAAGTGCCATACCCCGTCGTTGCGCTGGTTGGTTATACCAATGCCGGCAAGTCGACATTGTTCAACCGGTTGACTGATGCCGGCGTTATGGCAAAGGACCTTCTGTTTGCCACGCTCGACCCTACAATGCGGCAGATCGAGTTGCCGAAGGGCCGCAAAGTCATCCTGTCGGATACGGTTGGTTTCATCTCCGACCTGCCGACAATGCTTGTCGCGGCATTCCGGGCAACGCTGGAAGAAGTGCTCGAGGCAGACATTATCCTGCATGTGCGCGATATTGCTCATCCCGAATCAGACGAGCAGGCGGGTGATGTAATGTCCGTCCTGCGCGAACTTGGAGTCAACGATGAGCGCCGGTCTGCCATTGTCGAGATATGGAACAAGATTGACCTGGTGGCACCCGAACACGCTGAAGTACTCAAGGAAGAGTGCGCCCGGAA
This sequence comes from Anderseniella sp., assembly GCA_041690095.1. Taxonomy (GTDB): domain Bacteria; phylum Pseudomonadota; class Alphaproteobacteria; order Rhizobiales; family Aestuariivirgaceae; genus Anderseniella. The sequence continues at coordinate 3,836 of JBDNEZ010000183.1, read as the reverse complement.
AGACAATGTCTTGATGGTGTCGGCGCTGACCGGGGAGGGTGTTCATGAAATGCTGGAAATGCTGGAAGACAGGTTTTCACGCCACAACCCGGTCATGGATATCTCGTTGGCTGCGGGCGAGGGGGCAGAACTGGCCTGGATCTACGAGCATGCCGAAGTCCTGTCCAGGCAAGACCATGAAGACGGACGGGTCACGTTAACAGCCCGATTTGACGAACGGCAGGCAGGTGTGGCCCAAAAACGGCTTGCACAGCGATTGAGCCCATCTACAGTGCCCGAGCAAACTGGCGACGACTAATCGCCGGATTTTTCACGTTTGCGGATTTCATTCCAGATCTTGTCCATGTCTTCGAGATTTGCCTGGTCGACTGAGCCGCCTTTGGCTTTAAGTTGGTCTTCTATATAGTTGAAACGGCGCGTGAATTTTGAGTTTGCCTTGCGTAAGGCATCTTCAGCGTCCAATCCCAGATGGCGCCCCAGATTAACCATGACAAACAGCAGGTCACCGAATTCTTCCACCTGTTTATCGACCGACAGTTTATCGCGAGCTTCGGCCAGTTCCTGTGCTTCTTCAATAATCTTGTCGAGAACCTGAGACACGTCGGGCCAATCAAATCCCACTCTGGCAGCGCGTTTTTGCAGTTTCAGGGCGCGGACAAGTGCGGGCAACGCGGCAGGCACATCATCAAGTACCCGTTTGCGTTGCTTGTCTGCGCCGGCACGCTCGGCATCTTTTGCCCGTTCCCAAAAGCCCTTTTGCACACCGCCAGCACGCGCAGCACCGTCGCCAAATACATGAGGGTGGCGACGCACCATTTTTGTGTTGATTGCCTCGACCACGTCGGCGAATTGAAAATGACCGGCCTCACTGGCCATCTGGGCGTGGTAAACCACCTGCAACAGCAGGTCGCCAAGCTCTTCGCGCAGGTCACCCATATTCGCCCGCTCAATGGCGTCAAGCACCTCGTAGGCTTCCTCCAGGGTGTATGGTGCAATTGAGGAAAAATCCTGCTGCAGGTCCCACGGACAGCCGGTTTCAGGTGTGCGCAATGCCTGCATGATCGCGAGCAGGGTGGTGATGTCCTGCCGTGGGAGGGTTTCGGGGCCTGTGCCTGTCAGGTCGCCGGGGGTTTCGGGGTTTCCTTCAGGTGATCTGCCTTGATCCATACCTTGCATCCATCCTTGCCTGCTGTTGCACGCAAGGTATCACCGCACGGCAACCGGAGCCATGACTGTGGTTGAAAGGTTTCATTGTTTTCCACGAAACTGCCATCGACAACGAACAGTTCAATGCCGCCAGGCACATCGAGTTCGATGACCGATCCGGGCAGCCAGATTTCCATGCGCACATCTTCACGTTGATCATGAAACAGCGGCATGACTGAAACGCCGGGTCTTTCAGGTACGGGCAGGGTCTTCATTTTGTTGGTATCGATGCGAATCCGGGTTCGGTCCGACAAGTCAAACTGCCACAGCTTCACCAGGATTACACAACCCGGTTCGGAGGCAGGTGTGTGGCTGGACTCAGGCGGATTGCGAATATAGCTGCCAGCGGGAAAGTCTCCGTGCTCGTCCTGAAACACCCCTTCGAGGACGAGGAATTCTTCACCACCGGTGTGGACGTGCGCTGAAAAACTGCTGCCCGGTGCATATCGGACTATCGATGTGGCTCGCGCTACCTCATCGCCGAGCCGGTCCAGCATACGCCTGTCGACGCCGGGCATCGGTGAATTGACCCACTCAACCTGTTCGCCGTGAACCGCTGCGCGCTTTGAGAAGTCTGCGTTGAGTTGCATTGGAAGTAAGTCTTTCTGTGTTTGTGTGTGGCAACCATGGAGAAGTCGCTGCCGTCACTGAAATGCTGAGCCTATGGAATAACCGGCGAACTGGTTCGTCGTCTGCCAGCATGCATAATTCGCATAATATATATTATGGAATATTTTGGTATCCGCAAAGTCCGCTTGTGGCTCAATGGGTTAGTCCTATTACTTTACACCGGCTGATGTTCAGGTGTCGGTAGCCTGTGCGGCAGCGCTGCGACTGCGCAAAGGATCACCAACGCCGCACCGGCCAGGATGCGAAACAGCATGTCGAAACCCCAATGCTCATACACAAAGGCGATCAATGGCAATGACATCGCCAGAACGGAAAAAGCAACGACATACCGAATACCGTAGATGCGTGCGCGATAAGCACCACTGGCCATTTTACCGATCATATAGTCGTTAATCGGTATTTGACCGAATGCACCAAGCATGAAGCCAATTGCCACGGCGAATGCGACGCCGTCAGTCAAACCCGGCATCAGAGAGAAAAACACAAGTTGCAGCGTGGCTACGGCTGCGAACACCGGCCGCGGTCCGAAACGATCGAGCATGCTGCCGACAACGAGTTGGGCCACAGACGCGACGGCGAACACCACAAATGCCAGTGATCCCACCACAGTTGCGATGTCAGCTTGTCCAACTGAGGTTGAATTGCCTGACCATGTCGCTAACTGATGAGCGAGCCCATGCAGGCGTTCCTCAAAAATCTTCGGCAATGCGAACGTTGTCGACTGAAAGATGATCGACGAAACTGCTGTCGTTAAGAAAACAATTGCCGAAACACGAAGCAACAGCGAACGATACGATGGCGACGCGACTGTTTCCGGAGCCTCGACCTTGCCAACCGTCTTGCTGCCAATGTGATCGGACCGGATCGCATCGTGGCGCAATGCAAGGTAGGCAATACCTGTGAATATGGAAAATATACCGGGAAGAATGAACGCCATGCGCCAACCGCCATTGTCGATCAGATATCCGGTAATCAGTGCGGCACAAGCTACACCCAGATTTCCCCATACCCCGTTTGCGGCTATGCGCATGCCGGTATTGCGCCACGTCATGGTGACGATGGCGAGGCCAACCGGGTGATAGATTGCGGCAAACATGCCAATCACGAAGAGCCCACAGCCGATCTGTAACGGCGTAGCGGCGTAGCTGGTTGCAATCGCGGCCAGGCCGATCCCGACAAAGAACACAACCATCATCCCGTCACGGCTCCACTTGTCTGCAAGCCAACCGGCGGGCAGCGAAAAAAGTCCAAAAGCCAGGAAGCCGGGTGTGGCGTAGACAAGCAGGTCGGCGTAACCAACCCCCCACTCCCGGTAAAGGACAAGGGCTGCCACAGTCGCAAAAATCAGGGTGAACAAATGATCGAGGAAATGCCCGATATTCAATAGCAGGAAATAACATCGATCTCTGGTCACAGTGATGAACCTTTCGCTTGCGCGACTGCAATCAGGTGATCGTCACTCAGGCGTTCAACCAGATGTTCCGCTGTTTTATGCATCCACGCCCACAATCCGATACGTACTGTCACTGATGTTACCGCGCCAGAACCACATGGCAAGCAGCGGGTCCTCCTGCGTTGTTGTGGCGTGAGGCTGTTTTGAAGCATGCTCTATATGGGTGCCCGGTATCCGGGTCACAAAATCCCCGTCGTCGACCTGCCACATCGCGGTTCCACTCACCACCAGATAGTCTTCAACTGCTGCGTGCCAGTGACTTGGATAGACGACTGCGCGTTGCTGCAGATACAGGCCGAAACTGATGTTGTTGTTTGCAATCATGCCACGAGGTCCTGCCAGTTCGACATAAGCGAACTTGCCTTGAAAGCTTTCCGGCATTTTCATGTTGCCCTGCGTCCACGCCAATCGGTTGCCGATGCGCACCAGTTCGTGCTGCAAATCAGGAAATCTGCCCAGATCGGCAATCGATTGATCAAAATCTGCTTTGAGGGCTGCGGGCACATTGTCTTCCGGCGTCGACGGTTCTCCCGATACGTTCAGTGCA
>JBDNEZ010000182.1:0-4727 GCA_041690095.1 Anderseniella sp. | reverse complement strand
GTGGAGACGCTGACAGCCCTGACCGGCGAAAACACCAGGCTGATCACCAATCCGGCTGTCCACGCCATGTTGCCCGAAGAGTTGAAAGCCAAGGCCACCGCAATTGCAAACGGTGAGGATACGACATTCGAAGCTCTCGGCATAAGTGCGATTCCCGCCCACAATACGACTGAAGGACGCGAGAAATTTCATCCCAAGGGCCGTGATAACGGCTATGTCCTGAGTTTCGACGGGTTCCGCGTGTATATTTCCGGCGACACCGAGGATATCGCGGAAATGCGCGCGCTTGACGGTATCGACCTGGCATTCGTCTGCATGAACCTGCCGTTCACCATGGACGTGAAAGCCGCCGCGTCAGCGGTCGCCGAGTTCAAACCGAAGTACGTCTATCCCTACCACTATCGCGGTCGCGATGGCGGCACCCAGGACCCGGCAGAATTTGCCAAACTGGTGGGCGAGGCAGCGCAGGTTAAAATGGGACCCTGGTACGGATAAACTTGCTGCAACGAACAGGCGTCGAACATTTTCATCCGGGCAGATGATACGTTCTGACCGGATAATGCTGTAGTGCCCGACAGTCTGATGCCGCAAGCTGCCGGGATGAGACGGCTTCAGGACCCGGGCGTATCCATCCTGCCGGCCACCATCAGGCCGAAAGCATAGACCAGGGCGACTTCCTTCAGGCGATCGAACCTGCCCGGAGACCCGCCGTGGCCGGCGCCCATCTGGGTCTTGAACAATAACAGGTTGTCGTTGGTCTTGAGCTCGCGCAGCCGGGCGACCCATTTGGCTGGCTCCCAGTAGGTCACGCGCGGATCGGTCAAGCCGCCGATCACCAGCATGTTTGGATAGGCTTGCGCTGCCACATTGTCGTATGGGCTGTAGGACCGGATGTAGTCAAACGCTTCCTTGCTCTTGATCGGATTGCCCCATTCGGGCCATTCCGGCGGTGTCAGCGGCAGGGTGTCATCAAGCATGGTGTTGAGCACATCGACAAACGGCACCTCGGCAATGATGCCTTTGAACAGCTCCGGCGCCATGTTGGCGATGGTGCCCATCAGCAAGCCGCCGGCACTGCCGCCCTGGGCGACGATATTGCCTTCGCTGGTGCAACCCTCCGCTACCAGGTGCCGCGCGGCTGCAATGAAGTCGGAAAACGTGTTCTTCTTGGTCATCATCTTGCCGGCCTTGTACCAGCCATAACCCTTGTCCTTGCCGCCCCTGATGTGGGCAATGGCATAGACAAATCCGCGATTGGCCAGCGACAGGATATTGGTGTTGAACGACGCCGGTATGGAGATGCCGTAAGAGCCGTAGCCATACAGCCAGACCGGTGCCGTGCCATCCAGTTCGGTATCCTTGTGATACAGCAGGGAAATCGGCACCAGCGCACCGTCTTCGGCTGTCGCCATGATGCGCCGTGTCACGTAATCGGCCGGGTCATGGCCCGATGGCACATCCTGCTGCTTGCGCAGCGTGCGCTCACGGCTGGCCATGTCATAGTCAAACACCTGCGACGGGGTGGTCATGGACGAATACGAAAACCGGATCATGCTGGTGTTGAATTCATAACCCGCCGACATGCCGAGCGAATAGGCTTCTTCATCGAACGAAACGGTGTGTTCTGCACCGGTCTCCAGCTCCCGGACAATGATGCGCGGCAGGCCTTCGTGGCGTTCAAGACGCGCCAGGTGTTTGGCAAACACCGTGTGATCCAGGATCAGGGTTCCCGGCGTGTGCGCCACCAGGTCCGTCCAGTTTTCCCGGGCAGGCTTGCCAACCGGGGCTGTGACGATCTTGAAGTCTTCAGCATCATCTGAGTTGGTGAGAACATAGAGGATGCCGTGAGCCTCATCGACACTGTATTCGTGGCCCGGTTGGCGGGTTTCGATCAGCCGCGGCGGTGTCAACGGGTCGGCCGCCGGAATCAGCCAGCATTCCGATGATTGGTGATCGTGGCAGTCGACAATGATCCAGTCGCCCGACTGGCTCTTGCCGACACCCATGAAAAAGCCGGCATCGGTCTCTTCATGAACCAGCACGTCGTCGCTGACCGGGCTACCGATCCTGTGGCGAAACAGTTTTGACGGGCGGTGGTTTTCGTCCAGATGGACATAGAATATGTATTGGCTGTCGGCGGACCAGACGCCACTGCCGCTGGTATCGGGAATGATGTCTGCAAGGTTGTCTGATGAACCGGCGTCACGCAGAATCAGACTGAAAAATTCCGATCCCTTGTCGTCGTAGCCATAGGCCACCAGCTTGTGATCGGGAGAATGTGAGGCACCGCCAAGTCGGAAATAGTCCTTGCCTTCGGCTTCCCTGTTGCCATCGACCAGGATGACTTCGTCAGCGCCGTTGTGAGCCGTGCGCACAAACAACGGCTGTTGGCCGCCGGTGATGAACTTCACGCCATACGAATACTCACCGTCAGGTGCAGGCACGCTGGAATCGTCTTCCTTGATGCGGCCTTTCATTTCGTCGAACAGGGTTTTCTGAAGTTTTTCAGTCGGCGCCATGGTGTGCTTCACCCAGGCGTTCTCGGCCTCCAGATAGGTTCGGATTTCCGGGTCAAGAACTGCAGGGTCGCGCATTACGTCCTGCCAGTTGCCGGCCCGCAGCCAGCCATAGTCATCGCTGAGCGTGTGGCCGTGAATGTCGCGCAGGACAGGCTTGCTGGTCGCCTGTGGGGGAGTTTTGATCATCGAAAATCCGGTTTGGTAAAGATAAACAAGGGAGACGAAAGCGGTCAGGCCTTTGGCCTGAATTTCATCGCGGCGCCGTTCAGGCAGTAGCGCTGTCCGGTGGGGGCAGGTCCGTCGGGAAATACATGCCCGAGATGGCCTTCGCAGGAGGCACAGAGCACCTCGGTGCGCTTCATGAAGAACGATCGGTCAGAATGTTCGATGACGGCCTCGGGTGACTTGGGTTGAAAGAAGCTCGGCCACCCGGTGCCGGACTCAAACTTGGCATCGGACTTGAACAGGTCCGTACCACAACCGGCACACACATAGGTGCCTTCATCCTTGTAATTGTTGAAAGGATGCGAGAATGCGCGTTCCGTGCCGTGCTTGCGCAGCACATGATATTGCTCGTCGTTGAGTTGTTCGCGCCATTGCGCGTCGGTCTTGGTGTTGTCGTCACTCATTGGCCTGATCCGTCCTGATTAATGTATAATATAATGGATTGGGCAATCATTACGGGTTTTTCAAGTCGTTCAACATAAATTGAAACATCGAAGACCGCCCTGACAAACCCGTCTTCGCAACTTGCCGTGTTGATTTTGACCTCAGCCCGAACCCGGTCTCCGGCCACAACCGGGGCGATGAAGCGCACCTTGTTGAGACCATAATTGACAATACGACCGACATTTTTGACGCGCACCAGATCATACATCATGACAGCCAGCATGGATAATGTCAGGTATCCGTGGGCGACCGGGGGGTGCCCCAGTTCGGCCTGCGTACGTGCGGCATCGAGATGGATCCATTGCCGGTCATCCGTGGCGTCCGCAAATGCCTCGATACGAGACAGCGCGATGTCGATCCAGTTGCCGGGGCCTATGGTTTTGCCGATATGGCCGATGAGCTCTTCCGGGGTGTCTATTTCAAGCAATGTCAGTCATCCGTGGATTGGTATGTGCAGGTTTCATGATTCCATTAAGCAGGTTTACACCATTGATGGTGTTTTCTGTATCCGAGATAGGGACAATACGCAGACAGTATTGAGTGAGTTCGGTGAGTTTTGACGGTAACAGTCAGGCGGTGGTGGTCGTTCAACCCAATGAAGGGTTGATCGCGGCACGCCTGTTGCGCTGTCATCCTGACAGCGTGATCCCGCAAGTCGATGAACTTGCCGATGAAGCCGCAAACAATCTGATCGCCACCCTGCTGACGCCGGTAACAACGCTGAAGCTGCCGGAAAGTCTGACAAGCGCAATTGTGCAAATGCCCGACGTTGACGGGGCTGTTGATGAAACGGCACCAGCCGCTGAAGCTGGCGCTTATCAGGCACCGGCAAAGCGCGGCGAATTCGGAACGGCAGAACGTGCCCGCGCTACCCCGGACATGGAGACCTTCGCGAAAGCCGGCCGCGACCTGGTTTCAATCATGATCCTGCCATCCGGCCAGGCCCAGCCGCAGGAGCGGTTTTTTGCAGGCGATACATTGCTTGGCATCCTGCCGCATCTGCCGGCTTCCGATCTGGTCAGCCTGACCAGAACAGTGTCGCGCCTGGATGTTGTCTCTGAACGGTTGCGGACGTACCTCGTCACCCATTCCGACACGGACATTTCCTGCAGAATGCTGAAGGATGCGCATTATATCTCGGATGTTGATTTGCTGGGCCTGATGCCGACAGCCAGCGAGCAGCAATTGCGGCTGATTGCGCGGCGCAGGCTGTTGAATGTCGTCGTCTGTGACGCAATCATAGAAACAGGCAATTCCGCTGCAATTCTTGAACTGCTTAGAAATGCAGAGAGCCAGCTGTCCACGTCGGCCTTTGTTCGGTTGATGCAGGTGATACGTGGCAATCGCGATCTGGAAGCTGCGATGTGCAACCGGGCCGACCTGCCGCAGGCAATCGGCCTGCAATTGTTCTGGCAGGTTGGCCAGAATCTGCGGCGCTATATTCTCAGCCGTTTTCTGGCCGAGGCAGCGGCTCTGGGGCGGGTGATGAGCACCGGCATGAAGGTTGATGTCATACCGTTGTTCGGTGGTAATGCATCT
>JBDNEZ010000181.1:0-3997 GCA_041690095.1 Anderseniella sp. | reverse complement strand
GATGCGGCATGCTCAGCCGCGAACAATCGAGGCCACATGGCAAAAGGTCGGGGATCTCCTGGACCGCTTCGAACCAACCGAATGCGCGAACTACATTACAAACTCAGGATATGCTTCCGTATGAACACAACATGCTCTAAAACGTGTTGCGCTCAATAGGGCGCATTTGACCGCGTTTTCCCGTTTGCTGAAAAAGTATGCTTGTCGCCGTGGTCTGGTTGACCACAAGACCAGCATAACGATGCTCGGCGGGCGCGAAAACGCGGCCTTCGATGGCAAAATTGAACCCTATTGAGCGCAACAAGCTTTAGGCTTTTAAGCTGCTTCATCAGGCAAGCAACACATCTAAGCCACTCTTGACATGCCTTCCGACAGACGCGACACCAAAGTGCGGGTGGGACCCTGTGTCAGTTGGCTCAAAATACCGATAATCCGCGAACGTTCGTGTTCATTGTCGGCAGCGTGGCGGGTCATGATAACTTCAACCAATGCGCGACCAAATGCATCGGAGTCGGCCCGTTGGCCTGTTGCTCCCGTGGCCGCCGAAACCTGACAAATTGCACGGATGATCACATGTGCATCGCCGGGAACACCGGCCCGGCGCAACAAGGTCCTGACGGTGCGCTCAGACATGGTTCCGGTCGCCCGGCGGACCTTGCGCAATGACACATTGGCCAGATAGGCGAGCGCGTGTTCAAAAAACGGCAGGTCGCCAGTCATGCCCGAACGCAACAACAATGACGTTGTGAGCATGCCACGTTGCGACATCAGCGCTACGGTCGGCCGAAGTTGCCTGCCATCAACACCCCGCAGGATGCGCAACGCATTGACCTCTTCGTCATCAGAAATACAGTCGTCGCTACGAAAATCAGCGACCCAGCCTTGATATTGACCAGCCTTGCGCATGCCTTCTGCCAAACGCTGATTGTGAACCAATGCGATCTCACTGGGCAGATTCGGCAAGTCCATCAGGATTCCACAAAGCTTCGGCGAACCGTGAAACCGGTTATAGATCTTGCGGCAGTATTTTGGCCCCAGCCGTACATTCTCGTTACCGAGCAGTGCCATGACGATTTCTTCACTGCCATCCCTGATAATTTTTCGCACAGCGCCCGGTCCGACATCACAACGTTCAGCAACAGCCTTGCAGCGGTTCAGATTACCTACGACAAGAATCACCTGCATGATTGTGTCGTCAATCGACGGATTGAGTGCGACAAACGGGATGGCAATATCATCTTCATCAGCGACAATGGCAAAGATCAGATCGGCCGGCAGACCCTCTGTCGCAAGCAGTTTGCCTGCGATTATGCTGCGGATGTCGTTGTCAACATCACATGCCAGTTTGGCAACCACAGGTATGGCCTCGCGGCATTCTTCTCTGTCCGAATCCGGTGAGTTCAGCAGGTCGCATAATTGCCGGGTCAATGCCATCCTGGCCGCGACACTGCCGGACCGCATTACAGTCTCAAAAACCGACACATCCAGGCGCAGTCGTCTTTGCTCGGTGATCTGTTCTGACATATGGGGTCCCATTTACCATCCTGTTGCCAGTCCGCGAAAATCACAAAAGCATCTTCCGGGGCCGGTTACATTGCCTGTCTCGGACAGTAACCCGGGAAGTGTTAACGTTTGGTTCACCATAAATCCAGCAGAGGCGCACCATCAGTGATGTTCATCCGTTGATGGCATATCACCGGCAGTTTCCTCCATTTCTTCCGCTACAGCTTCCGCCGTCACTGCGGTTGCCATCGGCGTAACGAGGACCAGATCACCGGTATCGTGAGGCGACATTACACCGGATATGGTCATGCGGTAGAAAGCGTAAGCGGCCAGCAAACCGAAGATGCAAACCATATAAACCATTAAACCGATTGCTCCGAATTGCTGCATGAACCCACCTGCAATAGTCGGCCCCGCAATGGCGCCCACTCCATACAACAGGACCAGTTTTGATCCTGCTGCCAGCATCTGGTCCTTGTTCAACTGATCGTTTGCATGCGCAATGGCCAGGGAATACAGCGGCATCGAGATGCCGCCAAACAATGCAACCAGTCCAATCAGCACAAACGCCTCGCTGACCGGCACGAACATCACTGCCCCGGCCACACCCGCAGACAGCACCGACAGCGCAGCTATCATCACACGTCTGTCATACCTGTCCGACAGCCAGCCTACCGGCAACTGAGACAGGATAACTGCAAACGGGGCGACAGCCATCATCAATGATACATAGGACAGCGACATGCCGTTCATTATCCCGAACACTGCACCAAGGTTGAAAAATGCCGACTGGCCAAGACCGTTCGCAACCGCAGCCACGACAGCCAGTGGTGAAACCGCATAGATTTCTGAGATTGAGATGAACCGCGGCGCACCTTGAACCGGTGCCGCGACCTTGGTCAGCACGATGGGTACAAGCGACAGAGACATCACCGCAGAAACCACGATAAACCGGGTAAATCCTGTTGGATCGTCAATCATCAGTGCCAGAGACCCGATCCCTGCACCGGAATAAAACAACAACATGTAGAGAGACAGAATCTTGCCGCGGTCTTTGTTGCTCGTACCTTCGTTCAGCCAGGTTTCAATGACAATCGCCAATCCCGCAGCGCACATGCCTATCAACAGGCGCATGAGGAACCACCACACCGGATTGACAAACAGGGGTATCAAAAGGACTGCCGTGGACAGAACGGAGGCATACCCGGCGAACACCCTGATATGACCGACCGCACGTACTGCATTTGGCGTAATCAGGGCAGATAAAAACAAACCCAGCGAAAAGCCTGACGCGATAAAACCTGTGGTCGTTGTCGAAAAATTCGCAAGTGCCGCCTGCACACCAACCAGCGAGCCTTGCAGACTGTTGCCGATCGCCATCAGCAGGATTGCCACCAGCAGCGGCCATATGTGTCGTATTCCAGCAATCACGGGATCTGGTCCTGATATCAGACTGGCAGCAAAAGTCCCGCTGACAGAAAATGCACAACTGAATGCTGGCAGATCACGATTACATTGATTTTACAGTATGCCCGTTTGACGCAGCTTGGCGTCGAAGATTTTCCGATTGTACGGTTTCACCAGATAGTCCGATGCGCCGTTCCAGATGGCATCACCAACCGAACCGATATCATCTGCATCGGGGCACATGATCACAATGGCATCACTGCCCGAACTGTGCTTGCGTAACTGATGGATAAACGCAGCCGCCCGGCGCGTTCCCACCAGTACCACATCCGGCATGGCCGAAATGCATTGCGCAAAAGCTGCGTCTTCGGTTTCTGCCTGCACAATGTCGAAACCATGTCGTGCGAAATAACCATGCGCGCGACCGCGCCATTCACTATTGTCATCCACAACCATGCAACGTGTCAGTTCGCAATGCCTTTTCATTTTCCATCTCCCGAGAGCAACATGGGTTCAATCAAAAGCCATACTGATCTGGCGGTCAGCTAAGCCATTCCCGTATTGCGAGTCCTGCGCGTGCCGGGTTAACGATAAGTTAACAGGTCCGATCAGCGGGTTTGGATTCATTTTTTCATCAACAAATCAAAGCCTTAAACCGTGCTTATGAATCTGCATATGAATCGTGCCGGACTTGAATTCTGGCGAAATTCAGACTCGCTGCGCGCCTTGTCATAGAATCATCTGCAACCTGAGATTGCGTTCACATGAGGCACGCACGATTGACTGGCGGTTTTATGGATTGCCCGCACGGCTTGCGTCGGTTAGCTGTGGGACAGCAAAAAACACGCAAGCAGCAAATGGTAGATGAGACATGGCAGGCAAATGGTTTGACGAACTGGCAGTGGGTTTTCAACTGACCCACGAGGTGCGCCGTACGGTGACGGAAGCTGACAACATGTTGTTTTCCAACATGACAATGAATCCGCAACCACTGCACATTGATCATGACTTTGCCGCCAGAAGCGAATGGGGACAGCCATTGGTCAATTCCATGTTCACGCTGGCGCTGGTGATCGGCATTTCCGTC
>JBDNEZ010000180.1:0-4730 GCA_041690095.1 Anderseniella sp. | reverse complement strand
GGATGCGCAACGATCTGTTGTGGTGTACCTTCCATTAATACGTTGCCTTCATGGATGATAAGGGCTCGATCAATGATTTCGAGGGTTTCTCGGACGTTGTGATCCGTAATAAGCACCCCGAGGCCCCTAGAGGTGAGCTGTCGCACCAGTTGGCGAATATCATTGATCGCAATTGGATCAATCCCTGCGAAGGGTTCGTCGAGCAGGATGAACCGCGGATTCGCGGCAAGGGCCCTGGCAATTTCAACTCGTCGTCGCTCTCCGCCAGACAGTGCCATAGCTGGCGAATTCGTGATATGTGTGATCTGAAACTCATTTAGCAATCCACGCAACTTACGTTCGCGCTCAGTGCGGTCGGGAACGTGTAATTCCAGCACCGCGCGAATATTGTCCTCAACCGTAAGTGCCCGGAACACGGATGCTTCCTGGGGCAGATATCCAATTCCCAACCTGGCTCGCTGATACATCGGCAAGTCAGTGATATCTACTCCATCGAGCGATATGGTCCCTGAATCGGCAGCGATCAGGCCGGTGATCATGTAGAACACCGTCGTTTTCCCTGCACCATTGGGACCAAGCAACCCTACGGCTTCTCCTCGGCGGACCGACACGCTGACGTCATTGGTTACTACGCGCCGTTTGAAAGACTTGCGCAGATTACGCGCAACAAGGCCTTCTTGCGGTGCTGAACCCGGTCTCCGCAGTTTCTGACGGGAGGGCTGTTGTGCCCGCCTGCCAAACCACGATGACCAAAACGATGACTTGCCGGTTCGCTTCACGTATTTACCGCTCTACAGGATTAAGGTTTGCTGAAGCCGTATGGTTAATGTTTGCTGAATTTGCAAGCTACAACCATTTTTGGGGCTCTCGGGACGGGAAGGTGCCAATCAGTTTACGGGGTTGGCTGCGCCCGGCTTGTTCTGGTCGGGGTCGAAATTGAATTTGACACGACCCCCTGAAAATTTCGACTCGTTGGTAGCCAAATTCACATTCAGCTTTTCGCCGTTCACAACGCTGGTGCCCTGGATGACCGTGACTTTGCCTGTCACCACCGCAGTGTTGGCTTTGACATTCATCTTCATGCGGTCGCCGGTTATGGTTTGCGATGGGGTTTTGATTGTTACCCCGCCGCCGGTTGTTTCCAGCCAGGTCACATCCGTTCCGCCACCCTTGGTTTTCGTGAACGTGGCGATCAGGTTGGTCGAGTTCAAGCTGACTTCGTTTTGCCGGGCGCGGACATTGCCGCGAAAAATTGCCTGGCTCTTGCTTTCAAACAACTCCATCTGATCGGATTCGATACTGACCCCGGTTTTGTTTGTTTGCGCATGGGCAGGCATCGCGGCGAGACTTGCTGCCATCACCATCAGCGCTACCGTGTATCCGGCCTTGTTCAGTTTCATTGTTGCAAGTTTCCTTTTGAACTGGTCGTTTCAACCGTGGCCGAAGCGGGGCTGTCTTGCGTCGCTGCAGACTCGAATACCGCACGCACCCGCGCTTTGAAAGTCACATGTTCGCCATTGTTGGTAACGTCAATACCGGTGGACCTGATCTCGCCGCCCTCCATTACCACCAGTATCTCGGATTGTGATGTCAGGGTCTTTTGTTTCACATCAACGTCGGCGATATCCATACTGGCAGTGAATGTGTCCGTCAGCTTGATGATAACATCGCCGGAAAGGCGCAGAGATTTGTCCCTGCTGTTGAACAGCCCGGTTCTGGCGGTGACATCCATGGTGCGCCCGTCGCTTCGCCTGAGCAGGCCGGTTACCTGGCGCATGTGCACCAGGTTTGGCTGCTGCTTGTCCTGGCTGGCTTCCTCGGCGGCGATATTATAGGGCTGCTGGTCGTCGTCGAAACCGGCAACTTCGGAGCCCTGCACGGCAAACCGTTCCTGTTGTAATGCCTGTTTGGGCGTGGCGATCGGTGCGGCTGGAGCGACCGGAGCGATCCGTGCGGCTGGTTGTGGGTTGATCGCTGTTTCGATATCGAAACCCGACGCCTGGATCAGAAAAACCGCAAACACACCCGCTGCGGCAAGCAGGAACAACCACACCATGATGGCAGGTCCGCGCCGCCTGCGTCTGATGGTTGGTCGTGCTCTGGGTTTCATTGCCGCTGTCTCACCTTTGCATCCGGGAAATACCGAACCCGACTGGTGAGTCCATCTTGCTTATTGCCCGGCAAATCTTGCCGAATAAAGGCGACGACAACCGGTCTTTGCTCACGAATGGGCAAAAATGTCCTCGTTCGGCCAACCGGCAAGGTCAAGCCGCGCGCGCGTCGGCAGAAACTCGAAACATGCCTGGGCAAGATCCGCACGATCTTCGCGGCGCAGCATCTGGTCCAGCCTGACCTTCAGTTCATGCAGGTAAATCACGTCAAGCGCTGCATACTGCTTCTGGGCGTCCGACAACACCGGTGTGCCCCAGTCAGAACTCTGCTGTTGCTTCGACATCTCGATGCCGAGCATTTCGCGCACCAGATCCTTCAGGCCATGCCGGTCGGTATAGGTGCGCGCCAGCCGCGAGGCGATCTTGGTACAGTAGACCGGCGACGTATCAACGCCCAGATAGGCCTTCAGCATGCCGACATCAAACCGCGCATAATGAAAGATCTTGGTGACGTTTGCGTCTTCCATCAGCGCCTTGAGGCGCGGCGCGTTATAAGTCTTGCGATCAAGCTGCACCAGGTGGGCATCATCGTCGCCGGCAGACAACTGCACCACGCACAGCTTGTCACGATGTGCGTGCAGTCCCATGGTTTCGGTATCCACGGCCACGCTTGATCCGAAGTCCAGTCCGTCGGGAAGGTCGCCCTGATGTATTCTGACTGCCATTGCTGATATTTGCCTTGCTTGTATGGATGCGAATTACCCAAGGGCTATAACACAAGCCGCTGCATTGGCAACACTTCGGTGATCGAGTCAGGCAGTGCCATTGAGTACACACGCCTCAGCCCGGCAGGCTGTCCACTATAGCGGCAACAGGCCATACGAGCCCTTGTCTGTCGCCGGATGTGGCGAGCACGGTTCATTCTTCAAAGCAATCAGGAAGATGGTCCTGGAATTCCGGCACGGCGGTCGATGCCTGCCATCACGCCGTTGTTATCAGTAGTAAACTATTCGTATATAAGGAGAAATTCCGGAACCAAACTAACTCCCGCTGGTTGGTTATGCGAACTGAACAACAAGGAGTTACATAATGAACACTATCAAAATCGCACTTATTTCAGGCGCTTTGGCTACAGTTGCAATGGCTTTGCCAATGGCTTCACCAAGCATGGCACATTCAGTCGTTGAACGCACCGATGGTAACGGCAACCGTGCCAAGCTGGGTCAGCAACGCATGCACAATTACAATGCGGTGGTAACCGTGGCACCCGTCGCGGCTCCCGGCAAGATTTACAACGGCAACCGCGCCAAGCTCGGTGCTGCACGTGGCGGCATTGAGTATGAAGGCGATGTTGAATCCGACGCTTCAGACCGTACCATGGGTTTCGGTAACCGCGCCAAGCTGGGGTTTTATCGCTAGCCTGTAATCGCCTGCGATCCCACTGATCAGCCACCTGTCGGAGCAATCCGGCGGGTGGCTTTTTCAGTGCAGAGACCATTGCCAAGCTGTCTCCCGCGCACATGCAATCTCGACCGGTCCTGCCGGCAAGCCAGTTGCGTCTGGACCAGGGGCACTTGACGGGCTTCAACTTTCCCACTTGCGACCTGGCCAACTCGGGCGCATTCTGCAACCAGTTTGTGCATCCTCATACAGCAGTGCCTGTCCAGCTCAGTGTCTGCATTGCTAGAAGGAGTATGGTCGTGAAAATTGATCGCTTCTATATCTTGTGCGGCTTCGTCTGGATTGTTGCTGCAATGGCGTTCGGCTTCTACATCGGCGCCGCAGAACAATTGCAATACTCCAACACTCATGCCCATGCCGCACTGGTGGGTTTCGTACTTTCGATCCTGTTCGGGCTGATTTACCGCGCCTGGCCGCGACTGCTTGAATGCAGGCTGGCACCGCTGCAGTTCGGTCTTTACCAGCTCGGGACCGTTGTGCTCATAGCCGGCAAATACAGCATCGATGGCGGCAACAGCGCAATGCTCGCCGTGATAGGGGCGACGATCACAATCGTGGCCACGGCTCTGATGGGCTGGCTGTTCGTGTTTCATAGCGAAGATGGGTGAATACCCTTGTCGTGTGCGACTTCCGCATACTCTGACATGTTGTTGAACGCCACGGCAGGCGACTAAACCACTGACGGCCCGTCCGCTTGAACTGGCAGTGAACGGCTGGCTAAAACAGAGATTTCAGCCACATAAATTCGATATAGGGTGCCCAAGTAGAGAAGAGGCTAGGTGTTTAGTCTCGGAGTGTGATGGGTTGGGTTTAGCTTGAAGGGTTTTGGTTCTTTATTCCAGCACTGAACGATGTGCTCGAAGGGTGTGAGGCCTCGGAGGCTCTTGAGTCGTTTAGCGTAATTGTAAGCGTTGACGAAGTTCTGGAGATGTTCACGGAGCTGATCGTGGTTGCCATAGTGATACCGCCGGACCGTTGCCTCTTTCAGTGTTCTGTTCATCCTCTCGACCTGCCCATTGGTCCAGGGGTGGTTCGGTTTCGTCAACCGATGCTCGATACTGTTCTCGGCACAGACCCGATCAAACTGATGCCCCATCATGGTAGCATTCGGGCCGTCACGGTAACGCCTGGGATGACAGAACTGGACGCCGTTGTCGG
>JBDNEZ010000179.1:0-9517 GCA_041690095.1 Anderseniella sp. | reverse complement strand
TTGGCAACTTGTCGATACTGACAATGGGGTATTGTCGCTCAAGTGAATTAATCAGGCCGAGCGCAACTATCGGCGTGGCCGCCAGCCACAAATATAGCGTCCCGACCATCGCCCAGGCCACCGCTCTGCGACGTCTGCCCAACGCACAGGCCAACAGACTCACCAGCCCTGCCAGAACAGCAAAGCCGACCGGATAGATGAACAGCGGTATAATCTTGTCGAGAATCAGGGACATTACAAAAAATACCAACGGACCCAGCTAGAGCATGTAGTATAATACCATGAGTTGGGCTCTACAGGTTCGCGCCATAGTAGTCGCGATACCAGCGAACAAAAGCTGCTATGCCGTCCTGTACATTCACCTTTGGCCGGTAGCCCGTCAAATCGGACAGTTGCGAAATATCTGCCCAGGTATCACGCACGTCGCCTGCTGCCATGCCGGTAAAATTGATGCTGGCTTTAACGCCGAGCGAGTTTTCCAGGCACTCGATGTAATGCATCAGGTCAACCCGGGTGCCCGACGCAATATTGACAAGCCTGTGCGGTGCCACCGGGCTTGAGCCAGGCACGGTTTGATCAGCGTCAAGCCTGGCAACCGGCTCGGGTGTTATTGGCATCAGCCTGACGATCGCATCCACCACGTCACTGACATGAGTGAAGTCGCGTGTCATCTTGCCATGATTGTACACCTCGATCGGTTCGCCTTTGAGCATGGCATCAGCGAACTTGAAGAATGCCATATCAGGGCGGCCCCACTCACCATAGACAGTAAAAAACCTCATACCTGTCATCGGCAATCTGAACAGGTCCGAGTAGGAATGAGCCATCATCTCGTTGGACTTCTTGGTCGCGGCATAAAATGAAACGGGATGTTCAACCGGTTGGTTTTCCGACCATGGCAATCTGGTATTGGCGCCGTAGACGGAACTGGTTGAGGCATACAGAAAATGCTTCGGTTTTGCCGAACGCACCAGTTCCAGCATGTTGGCGAAACCCACCAGATTGCTGTCCACATAGGCTTGCGGATTTTCCAGGCTGTAGCGCACCCCGGCCTGGGCTGCGAGATGCACAACAACCTCCGCATCCGCATGCTGACATACCTTCTCCAGTGCGGCCTTATCGCACAGATCGCCTTCAACAACGGAAATACCGGCTTTGCCCAGCTCTTGCAGCCGTGCCTGTTTTAACACGACATCATAGTAGGCGGACATGTTGTCGAAGCCCCACACCTCATGCCCGTCTGCCTTCAGGCGGCGGGCCAGATGAAATCCTATGAAGCCGGCAGTGCCGGTAACCAGAACACGCAATGGGAAACCTCTTCAATGTCGCTGCTTGTCTCGATGTGACATGACGGTCGGATCGGATGTGTTGCGTCAGATGGACCCATCTTGTCCCCGACGATCACGAGTGCTTATAACGCCGGTTGTGATAGAAGTCGTGTGCTGTTTTCCAATGATTTTCGAACCATCAGTGCATGGGTTCAAGTGAACTCGTAAACCTGCTCTGACAGTCTGGAAATCAATATCTTCAGGCCTTTGCGATATGTCCACCGTCCAACCCGCGTTTTGCAAAGGCATTTCGGGTATCAACGATGAGCCGCGCATGAGCCGCGACAAGCTGGTAGTCGACCGCATCATGGTCTGTTGAAACCAGAACGGCATTGTATCCGGCCAGGGATTCAGCTGTGAGATCCACAGACATGCGGCCGGCCAGGTCCGCGTGTTCGCGGGTCATGGGTATTTCGCTGACATGCGGATCGTGAAAGTCGACCCTGGCACCGCGCTTTTCAAGCAACTCGATCAAGGCAAATGACGGGCTTTCGCGTATGTCGGAGACATTCTTCTTGTAAGCCAGCCCAAGCACCAGAATATGCGCAATGCTCAGCGCAACGGACTGCCGCCGGTCCATCTCATCGCGCAGCCTGCCAATGACAAATTGCGGCATGGCGACATTGATTTCACCGGCGAGTTCAATGAACCGGGTCGGCAAACCATACTCGCGCGATTTCCAGGTGAGGTAAAACGGATCGATGGGGATGCAGTGACCGCCAAGGCCGGGGCCCGGATAAAACGGCATATAGCCGAACGGTTTGGTGGCAGCCGCGTCAATCACTTCCCAGACATCAATGCCCATTGCGTCGTAGATCACCTTCAACTCATTGACCAGCGCGATGTTGACGGCGCGGAAAATGTTCTCGGTGATCTTGACCGCCTCGGCAACCGAAGGCGAAGACACCGGTACAATCTTGTCGACCACTGCGCCGTAAAGCGCCTTCATCAGCACGGAAGCCTGCTCGCCATCGCCGGCCACCACTTTCGGGATACTGGTGGTATGGAACGTTTGGTTACCGGGGTCTTCACGCTCCGGCGAGAAACCGAGCCAGAAGTCTTCACCCGACTTGAGGCCGCTGGTCTCCAGATGCGGCTTCAGAACCTCGAGAGTTGTGCCGGGATAAGTGGTTGATTCCAGCACGATCAGTTGTCCTGGCCTCAGACGCACCGCGATGTCGCGTGCGGTGCGCGAGACAAAGGAAAGATCCGGCTCACGCTGTTTGGACAAGGGTGTCGGAACGCAGATGACTATCGCATCACAGCCGGCCAGTTGGTCAAATTCAGTGGTAGCCTGGAAGCTTTTGCCGGTCACATGGCGCGCCAGTTCTTCCGGGGCAACCGCGTCGATATAAGAGGCGCCGGAGTTCAGGGCGCTGGTCTTGGCTTCGTCAATATCGAAGCCGACGACCGTGAAGCCGGCGCGTGCGCACGCAACCGCCAAAGGCAGGCCGACGTAACCGAGACCGATGACACCCAGGGTAGCGGTACGGTCCGACAACCTGTCGCAAAGTGTTGCAAACACCGGTTTGGGCACAGGCTGGCTCACGCGCATGAACCTCTCAGGAGACCGTGACTGCGCCGGGGCATCAGTTTGACCGGATCAGGGCAATCCTGTCTCTGCCACCGGTCTGATCATGTTGTGTCCTGCCCAGTGAATGATATGCAAACCCGCTGTTTTCCACATCCTGCAACGAAAACAGATTGCGAAAATCCACCATCACAGGCGCGCGCATGGATTTTGCCAGCCTGGCAAAATCGAGGCCGCGAAACTCGTTCCATTCCGTGAGGATCACCACTGCAGCAGCATCCATGGCCGCAGAATAAGCATCAGCACACCACTGCACATTCTTGAAATGCGAACGGCCATTTGCCATGGCAGCAGGATCATACGCCGCGACAACGGCACCTCTGGCCTGAAGTTCAGGGATCAGGTCGAGCGAGGCAGCATCGCGGATGTCGTCGGTTTCAGCCTTGAACGCAATACCCAGAACTGCGATGCGCTTGCCCTGCAGGTTGCCACCTGCTGCGCTGGCGACCCGATCGGTCAACCCCCGCTTGCGCCGTTCATTGGCTTCAATGACTTCCTCGACGATGGTGAAAGCCGCCTTGTGTTCACGCGCGGTTACCATAAGCGCTCTTGTGTCCTTTGGAAAACACGACCCGCCGAAACCCGGTCCGGGCTGCAGATAATGCTGACCGATTCTCTTGTCGAGCCCCATTCCCCGGGTAACGTGAGTGATGTCCGCATCGACTTTTTCACATAGATCAGCCAACTGGTTCACAAACCCGATGCGTGTGGCAAGATAGGTGTTGGCAGCGTATTTGATCACTTCAGCAGCCTGGCAGGATGTGAATACAATCGGCACATCCATCTGCGTGAGCGGACGATAAAGCTGCCGCAACGGTGCCTCGGCGCGCTTCGAACTGACACCGATCACGATACGGTCCGGCCGCAGGAAATCTTCAACTGCGGAGCCTTCGCGCAGAAACTCCGGGTTGGAGGCCACTTCAAAGTCCGCATCGGGATGCGTCTTCAAAATCAACGCTTTCAATTTGGCCGCCGTTCCCACCGGCACTGTTGACTTGGTGACCACGACGGTAAAGCCCTGCATGGCGTTGGCGATCTCGGTGCCTGCCCCGAACACGTAAGACAGATCCGCTGCATCTTCGCCACGTCTTGTTGGTGTACCAACGGCAATGAACACCACATCGGCATTTGCAACTGCTGAGCAGAGATCCGTGGAGAACGTCAACCGGCCAGCTTCAAAATTGCTGTGAACGATTTGCTCGAGGCCCGGCTCATAGATCGGAATTTTGCCCGCTTCGAGAGCCGTTATTTTCTCCACCTCCTTGTCGATGCAGGTGACGGAAAACCCGAACTCCGCGAAGCACGCTGCCGAAACCAGGCCGACATATCCGGCCCCGATGACTGCCAGTTTCATGAAAACACTCTTTCTTGTCTCAATTTGCACCGAACCGTGATCAAACGGTCCGGATGGTTTTCGCTGTGATAAGCACATCGAGCCACGGTGAACAGCCCTTTATGCAATAAATTTTGCAATGCAGCATGTGCATCGCCCGATCTGCTGGCGCCACATTGCGCCCTGTGCATGAGACACCTCAGCAAGTATCGTGAGTAAGTATCGTGCCAATAAAATTCACATCACGATGTTTCTGGTTTGTCTGATCCCGGTTCGGCCTCGCGACCATAGACATCTTCAACCCGGACAATGTCATCTTCCCCCAGATACGTTCCCGATTGCACTTCAATCAGTTCCAGAGCGGTTTTGCCGGGATTTTCCAGCCTGTGAACGGCACCCAGCGGAATGTAGGTGGACTCATTCTCACGCAACAGTAAGGTCTCTTCGCCGCGGGTGACTTTCGCCACACCTTTTACCACGATCCAGTGCTCGGCACGATGGTGATGATATTGCAGCGACAGTTGAGCGCCCGGTTTCACAGTGATGCGTTTGACCTGGTAGCGCTCGCCCCGGTCAATACCTTCAAAGGTTCCCCACGGCCGTGCAACCCGTCGATGATCGGTCAATTCCCTGCGCTGAGCTGTTTTCAGGTCGTCCACAACCGATTTGACCTGTTCCACATTGTCCCTGCTGGTCACCAGCAGCGCATCGGGCGTGTCAACAACGATAATATCCTTCAGGCCCAGCACGACAGCAAGCTTTTTGGGGCTGTGAACAAAGCAATTCTCAGCACTTGAAAACCAGGCATCTCCTTCAGAGCGATTGCCGCGGCCATCGGCTTCATGTACACTGGCTACGGCATCCCACGAACCCAGATCCGACCAGTCACCGTCATAGGGTATGACAGCAACGCGGGGTGCTTTTTCCAGCACGGCATAATCAATGGATATCGAAGGGCTGGACGAGAACGCTTCCGGTTGCAGTCTGTAAAACTGCTGGTCGATGGCAATATCCGCAACCGCGCGCTGCACAGCCTCATATACGTCGCGAGCATGCTGCGCTATCAGCTCGACCGCCGTGCCGGCCTTGACGACGAAGATGCCGGCATTCCACACGCATCCCGAACCGATCAATGCCTCGGCCTTGTCGACATCAGGCTTTTCCAGAAATTGCGCCACCTCGGTCGCACGTCCGTGACCCGGAATCACCGGGCCAGGTGCGATATAGCCATACGCAGACGACGGCCTGGTTGGCCGAATGCCCAGGGTCACCCACCAACCCTCCTGCGCCAGCCGGGTTGCATCTGCGATGGCGGCAGCGAATCCTGCATCATCAGCAACAAAATGGTCTGATGGCAAGACCACCATCACCGCATCGGGGTCTGTCTGCGCAATCTGCAGGGCTGCAGCACATAATGCCGGCGCCGTGTTTCGGGCAACCGGCTCCAGCAGAATATCACCGGACAGGCCCGCAGTGTGAAGCGCTTCAGCCACCATAAAGCGATATGCCTCACCGGTCACGGCAATGCACGATGCCACGTCTCCGAACCCGCAGATGCGCTTCAGGGTAAGATCAAGCAGGGATTTGTGGTCGACCTCGACAGCGAACTGTTTCGGAAACGCCTGGCGGCTCAATGGCCACAACCGCGTTCCGGCTCCACCACACAAGACAACTGGCACTAGGTTGGGTTTGGTGTTCATGTATCTACTTGAGGTATCCGGTAAATTGGCAGAATCAGAGTGCTTTTGGGTATTGCAACCTTAGAGCAGCGAATTTTTGTTCAGCGGAGGGCCTCATTTGAAAACTCGCCGCCAATATTGAAGTTTCCCTTATGTCGACAGGAACTCGACATCATTTCCTTCAAGCACTGCACAGGTCAACCGTCCTGTTATATACGCCCCGGTATCGATGCCAATTCTGTGCACTTCAATCTCCGGCTTTTCGACACGTGTATGACCATGCACGATTATTTTGGGTAACGCACTATTGTGGCTCAGAAAGGGTTCACGGATCCACAGCAGATCTCCGGCGACCTGATCGTCCAGCTGAATCTTTGGGTTTACTCCGGCGTGAGCGAAAAAATAATTGCCCGCCCCGGCTGACAGGACGCAGTTTTCCAGAAAAACCCGGTGACTTGGCGGCAAGGCGTCCAACAACCCTTTGTGGATATCAGCCCACTGGTTGTCTGCAATCGGCATGCGGAACTTCAGGCCATATGAGTGCAGCGTTTCCAGACCACCGTATTGACTCCAGGCACTGATGACGCCCGGGTCATCAAGAAAATCCTGCAGATAAAGTTCGTGATTACCGCGCAGCGTAATCCGCTTGTTCGAAACATTGGGACCACTCACCATCCATTCCAGCACATCTTTCGAAGATGGCCCCCGATCAATATAGTCGCCAAGGAAAATTTCGACACAATGGCCGATCGGGCGGTCTTTTCGGTGCGCTTCTATCATCGCATAAAGCCGTTCAAGCAGGTCAATCCGGCCATGGATATCGCCGATAGCGTAGACTCTCACTCCGACCGGAAGACGAGGCTCCTCCGCAACGGTACCAGCCCGCTGTCTCGATACAAGTTTTCTGAAAAATTTGGCGATCATGGCAACACACGGCGTCCCGATTGAAGTTCCAACTCTGCGTCGTCTTGCAATGCGAACTGATGTTGCTCTAGTCAGTTACTTTGGTATCACACGCTGAGACAGTCTGCTCAACGCCTGTCAACAAACCGCCTGCAGGCATCAAAACTTGCAAACGCCTGCATGCCGCTCCTGGTCTGCACCGCTACACTGCCGTCGGCGTAACAAAGCACGCGCCGCCCCCGGTAGCGCGCCCGATTGACCACCGGATGTTCACCGTCTGTCAGTAAAAGCCGGTATTCTCGCTCGGCGAGCGACTGCCTGAAATACGGAATCGCCAGCAGGATCAGCAAGCAACTCGAAGCTCCGATCACGGCAAGCAGCACCAGGGCTGTAACGCTCAGCCCCAGCCATGCAGTCAACACTACACTCACAACAACTACACACAGTAAAGCAAGGACAATTACCAAGCCATTTTTCATGACAGCCCCAATGCAGACACAACCAGCTACTAATATCAAAGGAACTGACTATGGACCCATTTGATGGAGTCAAATCCGTTCATTCCGGCAGGCGCGGTGTGCAGCGCGATGCGGTGCATCTCGCAAGCGCCGCAACGCACCGGATGGACGGATTTGGCCCACCGAAGGCCGGTTTTTCGCGCTCGCTGGACTGCGTTATGCTCCCCTTGTGGTCAACCAGACCACCGCAAGAAGCATGCCTGGCCAGCAAACACGAAAAATCGGTCAAATGGGTCCATAGTCAGTTCCTTTGGTATGATCATCAGAATAATCTTGATTCGGCCAGAGCAAGAGTGGTTTTCCCCGGGACTTGCAGGTCAGAATCCAGATCGCTCTAAAGCGTCATTCCATCAAGGGGAATAGCCGGTTTGCGTCCGGCGATGAGGTCTGCAACGAGCCTGCCGGCGCCATGGCTCATGGTCCAGCCCATATGCCCCTGACCGGTGTTCATCCACAGGTTCTTGAAGCTTGTGGCACCCAGAATGGGCGTGCCTTGCGGCGTCATGGGGCGAAGACCGGCCCAATACTCTGCCCTGGAATAATCTGCACCTTCGGGAAACAATCCCTTTACCACACTCGTCATGTGGCGAAAATCAGCCGGCGAATGACCTGTCCCATAACCTGAAAACTCGGCCGTTGCCGTCACCCGCAGCCGGTCGCCCATCGGTGTATAGGCAACCAGACTTTCTTCATCGATACCTCCAATCCCTGGCGCATTATTGCGACCCGACACAGGTATCGTCATCGAATATCCCTTGACCGGATAGATGGGCAGGTCGATTCCGATCCGTTTCACCAGATGTGGCGAATACACACCTAGTGACAACACGATAATATCGCCGGTCAGGCTTTCGCAATCGGTCACAACACGGCTCACCCGGTCGCCATCCGTCTCCAGGCCCGTGGCCGTCACACCCCATCTGAATGTGACGCCTCGCTCGGCAAGCCAGCTTGCCAGGTTACGCGCAAACATCCTGCAGTCACCGGTCTCGTCACGACCGCCAAACAGCGCACCGGCAAACTGGTCTTTGCAACCGGCAAGCGCCGGATCTTTCGCGGCTATGCCGTCTGCATCGAGGACGCCGATGTCAGAGCCTTCCTTGCGCAATATCTCGGCTTTTCTATTGGCGGTTTCAAACACTGACTGCGATCTGAACAGGTACAAAATGCCGCCGTCATTGGCATCATATGAAACACCTGTGTCAGCCCGCGTTTCATGGAACACGGTTTGCGCGTAATTGCACAACCTGACCTTTCGACGGGTATTAATAGCCGCCCGCTCCGCAGTGCACTGCCCCCAGAATTTCCACATCCACTTCACGAATGCAGGATCCAGTGACGGTTTCAGCCGCAGCGCCTGATCATTGCGCCACAACGATCTGAGCAGAATTTTTGGCGAAGCCGGCGACGCCCACGCATAAGCGTGGCCCGGCGCTATCATGCCGGCATTGCTGAAGCTGGTGAAGTCTGCAGCACCAGCCTCGCGGTCGATAACCGTCACCTCATGACCGTCCCGCCACAACTCGTAAGCCATGGTGATCCCGACAATACCTGCCCCCAGCACCAGTGCTTTTGCCATGACAGCGGTTCCCTGTACTAGATCATGACCTAAATAACGGCGTCCACCTGAATTTCCACGTCCAGCCCCGGGGCAGCCAGCTTGGGTGAATGCACTGCTGCGCGGCACGGTGTTTCGCCCGCAACAACCCATTTATCCCATACCGTGTTCATTTCAGCCCATGTATCCATGTCCGTAAGCCAGATGGTGGCCCTGACGACCTTGGTCTTGTCGGAGCCGGCCTTAGCCAGCGTGTCGTCGATCTGTGCCAGAATTTCGGCCGTTTGTGCAGCGACGCTGCCGCCTGCTGCCTTGCCGGCCACAAAGCCGGACATGTAGACCTTGCCGTCATGAACGATCGCACTTGTCATCCGGTCGCCTGCGCCAATTCTCTTTAAAGTCATTTGGGTTCTCCATGTTTTCGGTTTGAGAGGGTTGATATAGCTGTCTTGAATGTGTTTCTGATGATGTGCCCGTCACGTTCCGGCAACACTCTTGGCAAGTCACCGGCAGCTGTCTTGATAACACCCAGCACAGGCCCGGTGACGTCAAGCAAAAGCTGTTTCAAACCGGCAAGATCCTGCTGCTTGTGCACGGTTGATACGTG
>JBDNEZ010000178.1:0-5496 GCA_041690095.1 Anderseniella sp. | reverse complement strand
CTCGCCATTTGCGCGGTTGATATAGGAATCCATTTGATCATTAGCGAGTTCCAAATGTTCAACAACCTGCTGCAAACTTACAGATAACATCACACTCGTCCTCAATGTCGGCATTTAGCGAATGTCACCGATCATATTACCCCGGTAGTAACCCGCCTATCAATCATGCATATTTAATCAGCGTTCAAATTATCTGTTAATTTTCTGATGTCTGCTTTGCTGTCGTATGCAGCCAAGGCACGCGATATCAACATTCACGTGCATTCAGGAGCAGAGCCGATACGCTGGCTGTACGGGCTGGATCAGGATGTAAAAATCATTTGGGCGCATGCCGGATTGGGCGAGCCGGCATCGGAAGTCCACAAACTCATGAAAGAATATCCGAGCCTGTTTGCCGACACATCCTTACGGGAGTATGAAATTCTCGGATCAGGTGACGGGCTTGATCCAGGGTGGAAAAAGATCATTTTTGAAATTCAGGATCGTCTGATGATCAAAAGTGACACGTGGGTAAACAGCCCGTGGGACAGATATTCCGATATTATGACGTCCAAACGCCAGTGGCTCTCCAAATTGCCCCGCAATGTCGCAGAGAAGATCGCATACAGAAATGCAGAAAAATTGTTCGGTCGAAAGATCGCCATAGATCAAATCGGGACACGTTGACAGATAGCGCTTTGGAAAGCTGGTATTGCTGGGCGATGCCGAAGGCGCATTGCCTGGCGGGTTGATGCATGTATGCGCGCCGAGTGCCCTGGTCGGCAAACAGCATGCCGACACACTTCAGCAGCAGCTTGATCTCAGGGGCTGCTGGTGTGGGTGCGCACCCCGGCCGAAGCCGACGAGACGCATGCAGTTGAAACAGGTCGTCGGGTCTGTCGGAGACCGGAAACTGGCCGCGATCCTTGCGCCGGGAGCCCGAATTGAGGATGTTGCAGAGGCAAAGGCCCTGACTGACGGCAACAGTGATGTTGTGGGTCAAGGAGAACAGGTCATCCGGGGTCCGGCAGAGGACGTCGTGACCATCTTGATCTCTACCGGAACGTGAACCAGATTCACAGCACGAGACATGACGTCAAACAATGCAGCCGGCGGAGTGAAGCCATGACAGAGCATCGGAGCGAAAGTGAATACAACAAGGCACTGCTTGATCCTGCGGCCTCATTCAGGTCGCCAGCGGATGTGCTGGCCAGCGAGGCATTCGACAAACAGGACAAGATCGAAATCCTGCTGCGCTGGGAATATGACGCCGCCGAAATGAGTGTCGCCACCGAAGAGGGCATGACCGGCCCCAATGGCTGTGACCTGCTGCAACAGATCGTAATCGCTCTGAATGAACTGGCCGGCGACATCGATACCGATCACACACCGCCGACCAAGCAGGGTGGCCTGTCCCGCTCGATGATTAAGACGGATGATTGAAACGCCTGAGACCATCTGACTTTGCTGCAGTGCCCAGGGGCTGACTGATTGGCCCGGCTCGGGCGAGGTCAACCATTCGGCTTGGTGCCTTTCGGGGGGCCAAATCCGTCCATTTGGTGCGTTGCATTGCTTGCCCGAGTGAACCGCTATGATCCCATGAAATGGGTCGCTGTTACTGAGATCTGGTATTACTCTGCCGGTGCGGCAACCGCTTTCGAGATGATCCGCTCCGGCAGGACAAAGGCCACCACAATCAGCACCACGCCGACCACAACCCCGGCCAGATCACCGGAGATGGCGGGCAGCAGCGCGTCATATTCTGCCCCTGGAACGGCGCCCAGCGTCAGCGCCTTGCCGGACAGGACGCCTGCACTCTTCCACATCGGATAGGTGCCCATATAGGCAGCGGCACCCACGAGCCCGCCGGCAGCATAAACCAGCGCATCACGGCGTCCTGATGCAGCAGCCGCTATGCCGGTTCCAGGGCAATAGCCGGACGCGGCCCAGCCGACACCAAGCAACAGTCCGCCAATGAACACGCCGGCATAGGCTGACTTCACCGACATGTGCCCGACATCCACCAGCCCCAACATCTGGCCGCCGAACATCAGGACCGACCCGACGCCTATGGCCAGCAAAATCGTCTTTGCCAGGTGAAGATTGGTCAGGTTCAGCATCTTGCCGATATAGTTCGGGCTGGTCGCACCAGCCCTGTCCAGTACGGCACCGAAAGCAGCGCCAATAACCAGTGCGAGAATAAGTGAACTCATGACTTACGCCTCCTTTTTGAACATCAACATTGCCGTGGGCACGGCAGCGGCAAACGCCCCGGCTGCGAACATGTAGCCTGATATCGCGGTCTGCATCATGCCCGACATCATGTGCCCGGATGTGCATCCGCCTGCCAGACGCGCGCCATACATCACGACAAACCCGCTGGCGAAGGCCACGGCGAAGCGCTTTGCGGTACTTTTGCCAAAGTTGGCCCGCCAGATAGCCGGCATGGTCTTCTCACTTGCCGGAACGCCGTTGCGCAGGAACGATGATGCAAAAGCACCCAGTAACATCGCCAGCACAAAGACGAACGAGTAGTTCATCGGGTTGGCGACTGACTTTGCATACTTGCCACCCGATTTTGCCAGATAGGCATTGCTCGAGGTGTATGCGCCGTCAGGGGTTTGAGTGACCACGTCCGGACTGACTGTATCCCACAGGATGCCATCCAGAATGACAAACTGGGTGGATACGCCGTTCGGTTTTACCAGAAGCACGGCGGCGAAGAACACCAGTCCCAGCGTCAGGCCTCCCATTTTCCAGTTGAGTATCATGTTGCAGTTCCTTCTTGGAGTGACGGAAGGCTTTCCCGGCTCGCCAAGCTGAATGCGGGCCAGCCTCACGCAGAAGCAAAGCATACATTCATTAACATGAATATGATCTAGGTCAAATCGTTCAACTTTCAGCGTTTGGACACCGGCGTGGCCATGGCCCGGGCAAGAACCTCGAATATCTGCGGATCGGCCATCTGGCTGACATTGAAGCGCATGAAACCGGGCAGGGATTGTGAGACGCTGAACACGTTGCCGGGAGCCAAAACCACATTATCGCGCAACGCTGCGCGCGCGAGCGTCGATGCGTCGCGATCATCCGGCAGGCTGCACCACAAATAGAAACCGCCACGCGGCATCAGCCAGGCCCGGATGCCAAGCCGGGCGAGCCGGGCCGCTGTTTCACGCCGTCTGCCAGCCAGGCGTGTGCGGGTAGCCTGCATGTGTTTGCGAAAACTGCCGTCACTCAAGGTCGAGAACACCAGCTCGGCTGCAAATGGGCTGGGGCCACCGAAATTCGTGGCCACCTGGAGATCAACCAGCGCGTCCACCCAGTCGGGCCTGGCAACGATATAGCCGCAGCGGATCGAGGCCGACAGTGTCTTGGAAAAACTGCCAATGCGGATGACACGATCAAGCCCGTCGAGGGCTGCCAGCCGGGGCGAGAGGTCCGGTTCAAACGCGGCAAAGATGTCGTCTTCAACGATGATCATATCATGCTCGACAGCCGCGTTGAGCACCCGGTGGGCCGTCTGCGGTGAAATCGTCGCCCCGGTCGGATTATGCAGCGCTGAATTGGTGATGTAGAGCCGTGGTTTGTGGCTTGCCAGAACCTCGCTGAACATGCCGATGTCCGGGCCGTCCGGCGTATAGGCAATGCTGACGAGCTTGACCTGGTGGGCTCGCAGCAGCGCCTGAAAATTGAAATAGCACGGGTCATCGACCAGCACTGTATCGCCGGGGCGCAGCAGAAACCGACAGATCAGGTCTATCGCCTGGGTGCCCGATCCGGTCAGCAGTATCTGGTCAGGACCGGCGGCAATGCCGTCACCGGCCAGTTGCCGGGCCAGCAGGGTACGCAGGTTTAAAGCCCCGCGGGTGCTGCCATAGTCCGTCAGAATGGTGTCGTCGGCGCGCGCCAGGGCCCGAATTGCGCGCCGCATGGCGGCATTCGGCATCCAGTCTGCGGGAAGCCAGCCGCATCCCGGTTTGAGCATGTCCGCGTCGGCATCGAGAGATTGCCGCGACACCCAAAACGGATCTATCGCCTGATCGAGCCGGGGCCCGGTGTCAACCAGTGCCAGCGGCAGCGCCGGCCCGACCACATAAAACCCGGAACCCGGCCTTGAGCGGATGATGCCTTCGGCTGCGAGTCGGTCATAGGCCTCAACGACGGTGGACGGCGACACGCCCAGGATGGCCGCAAAGCGGCGGATCGACGGCAATCTCTCTCCGGGTTCCAGGGACCGGTTCGCCATTTTGGCGCGGACCGCCGCCATGACCATGCCGGTGCGGGTTGTTGCAGTGCTGCTCATCAACAAGGTCCTTACAATTGTATGGATATTGTTACCAATACAGTTTGAACAAATTGTACTGCTTTGTAACTATCCACACCAGCCCAATTTCGCTAGTCCTGCATCATCTTGAAAAGGCGAAACACGATGCACAAGCAGACGATGGGATGGGGCAGCGGACTGCTCGGTGTAATTATTTTCAGTGGATCGCTACCGGCAACCCGAATTGCGGTTGGTGAAATTTCGCCGATGTTCCTGACATCCATGCGGGCGGTGATCGCCGCTGCGCTTGGAGCCGCGTTGCTGGTATTGCTGCGGCAATCGCGGCCGCAGCGGAAAGACCTCGGCTCTCTGGCAATCGTGGCGCTCGGCGTCGTGGTCGGATTTCCATTGCTGACTGCACTCGCGCTTCAGCACATTACAGCTGCCCACTCAATTGTGTTCATCGGGCTGCTGCCGCTGGTCACCGCGATGTTCGGTGTCATGCGCGGTGGCGAGCGTCCCACGCCGGCGTTCTGGTTGTTTTCGGTTTTGGGCAGCGTGCTGGTTGCCGGCTTTGCCCTGTCGCAAGACGGCAGCGCGTCGCTGACAGGTGATCTGTTGATGGTGGCGGCCA
The DNA here is from genome assembly GCA_041690095.1 of Anderseniella sp. Classification (GTDB taxonomy): domain Bacteria; phylum Pseudomonadota; class Alphaproteobacteria; order Rhizobiales; family Aestuariivirgaceae; genus Anderseniella. The sequence goes on along the minus strand of JBDNEZ010000178.1, from coordinate 619 downwards.
TCGGGTTTTGCGGAATGGGTTATGCCGAGGGCGCAACATTGTCGCGCAGACTTGGCGGCTGGCAGGTGATCTCCTGGGCGCTGGTGCTGTCGCTGCCGGTCATGGCGCCGCTGGCGCTGGCGATGTGGCCTGTTACCCTGCGCGGGATCAGTCTGCCTGCCTGGATCAGCCTCGGCTACGTCTCGGTTTTCAGCATGCTTGTCGGCTTCGTGTTCTGGTATCGCGGCCTTGCGCTTGGCGGCATCGCCGGTGTCGGACAGTTGCAGTTGCTGCAGCCGTTCTTCGGCCTGCTGCTGGCCGGACTGGTGCTGAACGAACCCGTTACCTGGTCGATGATTGCAGTAACCGCACTGGTCGTGTGCTGTGTCGCGGGCGCAAAACGGTTTGCATGACTGGCGCAGGGGAGCTACGAATCGGCGTGATGCACCGCCGTCAGGATCACCAGAAACCTGTGGCTCTTGCTGACCGGACAATTCAGCACATGGTACAGGTCGCGGGTCGCGGTCCCCGACTGGTGATCAGCAGGTCAACGTCCATGGATTTGTTGAACTGGCATTCAGGCAGGTTCGAGCAGTGGAAGTGCAAGGCGTATTCGTCCGGCAAACCAGCAAGCGTATCG